>NZ_BAWW01000007.1 GCF_000875975.1 Parachlamydia acanthamoebae
GGGAAGAAGTCTTTAACGTGAAATACACAGCTTAATTTTTAAAAAATTGGATGCGCTATTAGATGCTCAAAACACAACATTTGACAATATCTCTGAAAAATATCGGAAGAGGATTTATTGAAATAGTTCCTGGTATGGGATTCCTCATGTACTTCATTGATAATTCGCGAGTCCGACAGATTCAAAAAAAGATCATAAAACAAATAGATAACAATAGAAACTACTACAATAATTACCATGTAGTTTTTTATAATGGAGAACTCCATTCTTTAACACGTATTATTACCATATAAAATTTAATTCCCTAGCTTTTGTTAAATTCACAGTCGATAGAGTTTTGGCTTGCCCATAATCTAGGCAAAGCACACTCTATTTAAATCTCATTTAATTCATATTTTAATCAAATCATTAATTACATTTTTTAAAAAATAGTTTCAGCATTTGATATCTAATCCATCCATTCCTATAATTAAAAATATATCTATAAGACCAATTTTGACCCCGCTTATTATAGGATATGCAAATGACTTCTCCGATTGGCAAAAATCCTCCCTATTCTTGTCATTGGGTTAAACAAAACTCAGATGAAATAATTATTAAAGAAATAACCGACTCTCCTAAAATCTTAAAAAAAATTGCTAAAGACTTATTAATACATACAGACGAAATACACACATTTCAACGAGTTATGTCCTGTATCAAGCAATCTGAAATAGTAGAAATAGATCAAAAAATAGCACATTTATTTTTAAATTTTGCTAAACAACAAAAACTAATTCCCAAAGTTGAAAGTTTGGTTAATTTAAAAAAAATCATCCCTGCGCAATTTGAAAATTCTCTATCATATCTATCGCTAAAATATGACGAAATTACAGAGATTCTTCTGTATGCCACAGCTGAAACTATCCACGAACTATCAAAAAATGATTTATTTAATGATCCATTCCTTGTCGATAAATCGCTGATTTTTCTCTGCTCTAATCCTTCTAGCAATCCGGATCTAATCAAACATTTTATCTCGCGGCAAGGAAATGTCAACTATTCAAATGGACTCATACAAGGCATTAATCAAACGCCTTTATTATTCGCCTGCAAAAATAATCCGGCTCTTATTCCCACTCTTTTAGAAAACAAAGCGGAAGCAAATTTTTATCATTATATTTTGGCTTGCGGCCACCCGAAAACGCTTCCCAAAACATTAGCAAGCTTAATAAAAGAATTAGAAAAAGAATGTCCCAACAAAAATTTCATTAATTTTTTCGATCGGAATGGAATGACGGGTTTGCATTATGCCTGTCAGTCAAATCCTGCACTTATTGCGGTCTTACTTCAAAAAAAAGCGAGTCCTTTTATCAAAAACAAAGAGGGGCTGCTTCCTATTCATCTCCTTTGCTTACAAAACTTTTGCACAGAAGATCACTTAGTAAAGCTAATTGAGGCCGGTGCCGATATCAACCAAAAAGATTCTAGAGGCTTCACGCCTTTAATCCACGCATGCAACACACAGCCGCTCAATCTCCCATTAATAAACATATTGATCAAATTGGGAGCCGATGTAGAAGTAAGAGACAGTGAAGCAAATACTATTCTACATCATTTATGCAATAACTCTTCCGCAAAACCAGAAGTTGTTGAAGCGATCCTCGAAAAGGTTCAAAATAAGAAAAATTTCATTAATTATCTTAATAAGTTTAAAGAGAACGCTCTTCATCGCGCATGCCAAAGCAAAATACATCCTTCCATCCTCGAATTACTGCTGAGTGAAGGATGCGATTTTCATGCATTTGACTCGTCAAAACGCCTTCCAATTACTTATGCTTGCTCAAATCCCTCATTCTCTGCACAAACCATTCAATCCCTCTTCCAATATTTGGACACCTCCTATATCAATTACCAAGATTCTCAGGGACAAACGTTATTGCACCACGTTTGTTCGGCCAACAATGTCCGCCTCAGCGCAATTGCAATTCTCCTTCTGAAGAACGCAAGCGTATTTATTGTCGATCAAACAAACCAATCCCCACTTTATGTTGCTTGTGCCAATCCAAGAGCCTCTTTAGCATCGATAGAAATCTTAGCAGAAGCAGCTGCAGAGCAGGGAGATTTAAAAGTCTACCTCAATCAAAAAAAAATAGGCTCCAATACACCCGCTATTTTTGAGGCATGCTTAGCAAACCATGATGCAAACGTGATTGATTACTTAATTTCTCAGGGGGCCAATGCGACCTTTATTCATTCTAAATATGGCTCTCTTTTACATATCCTGTGCCTTCACCAAAATGTTTCTGAAGACTCGATCCGAAGAATCATCCAAGCTCTCAAAGAAGAAGGTAAAGATCTACAAGCTTTCCTCAATCTGAGAGCAGAAGGAAAAACTGCTCTGGAAATTGCTTGTGAATCCAAAGTAGGTCAACAAATAATCGAAATGTTAATCGATTGTGGAACAAGAATTGATTCGCACAACATGCCCTTTTTTCAGCGCATTTGTGAAAATCCCAGCATAATCTCTTTAGTTTTACAAAAATTCATCGAGGTAGCGCGAAATGGAATGGCAATTCAAGACTATATCAACCAAGCGGCATCCGATGGAGAAACGGCCATCGAAAGGGCGTGTAAGGTCAATCCTTTAAATTCAGACACCATCATCACCTTAGTCAAACTTGGAGCAAAGCCACGTAATGGCTCCGTTTTGCATCACCTATGCAAAAATACCAGTCTCACACCCGATCTCTTGCAAAAAGTGATCGAACATGAATTGGATGTCAATCTAACGAATGATGAAGGTCTAACTGCAACTCAAATCGCTTGTGCTTGCAAACCACCTCAATCTGCCGTCATTCAAACTTTGATCCATTATCGAGCAGATATCATCTGGAACAACACATCCATTCTGCATGCCTTATGCTCAAATCCCAGCCTAACTCCGGAACTTTTAAAAGTTTTTTTAGAAGAAATACATCCATCTAGTGATTTAACCCATGCATTAAACCTAAAAAATTCTTTAGGAGAAACACCTCTAGCAGCCTATGTAAAAATTTCCCATAATCCCGAAATCGTACAGCTCTTATTCGATTATGGGGCAACTGTCGAACATGCAGATCTTCTACCACTTCACTTAGCCTGCCAAAATTCTCAAATGCTTCCGGAGACCTTACAACTGATCGTGGAAGCAGGAATGCATGAATTAGAGGCTGGTGAATATGTGAGCTTACTAGGAGAAGACGGAACAAATGCAATTGAAAAGGCTTGCCTTGTATACCCTTTGAATGGAGAACTTATTAAGCTTTTAATCAAGCTTGGTGCGCGGACAAATGATGGATGTGTGCTTCACCATCTATGCCAAAATACAAGCTTAACGCCTGAATTACTAGTCGATTTGATCAAAGACTGCTCTTTAGAAGAAGACATCCATCTATTAAACAACGATCGCTTAACAGTTATTCAAGTTGCATGTACGTGTCGCCCGATTAATCCAGCAATCATCAAAATCTTGTACCAACTCAACGCATCTCTTTATTTTCAGGAAGGAGAGACGATCACATCGATCCTTCACACAATTTGCACCAATCCAGATGTGACCCCCAAGACATTACAGGCTGTCATCGACATGATGGCGTCAGATGAAGATGTTAAAGACTTCATCGACTTACAGAATGAATTTGGCGAAACGGCTTTAGCCATGCATGTACAAAATGGAGGGAATCCCATCATCATAGAACTTTTAACCGATTACAACGCAAATATTTTGCTCCCTAATATGGAAAACAATACACCTCTTCATCTCGCCTGTATGCATGAAACTGTAAATCCTGAAATTTTGAGACATTTAATCAGTGCTGCCTTATTACAAAATTCCAATGATTACGTGAATCAGCAAAATGAAATTGGGCAAACCGCCCTGCATATTCTTTTAAATGCACATAATCTACATGAAGAAGCGATTCAACTCTTACTTGAATCTCATAGTGATGTTCGTTTAGGGGACATGAATCAACAAACACCTCTTCACATTGCTTGCATAAATCCTTTTATCACAATTACATGTCTCAATCATTTATTTGAGACTGCTTTTCGTCAAAACGAAATAGCTCCATTTGTAAACATGCGTGATAGACACAAGCGAACCGCTCTTCATTATTTTTGCCTCTATGGAAAACTAGAACACGCTATTTTTAATCTCCTCATTAGTGAGGGAAGTCGAGTGGATGATTTGGACGCTGATTCAAACTCTACCCTTCATCTGGCCTGTCAAAATCCTTTCGTTACCCCCACAATCATTCACTCTATTCTTACACAAAATTCAAGGCCCCATCGATTCATCAACCTTCCTAATCAAAGAGGAGAAACAGCCCTTCACCAGGTCTGTTTAGCCAATGATCTAAAAATAGATCTCATCGAAACTTTAATTAAAAAAAATGCAGATGTCGGAGCTTTAGATAAAAACAAAAAAAACACTTTGCATTTCATTTGCGAGCATCCTCAGGCATCGGTCGAAATCCTCCTTCTCCTAATCGACAATGTGGAACATAGAAAAAACTATATCGATCAAAAAGATACAGATGGCTGCGTAGCGATTCAAATTGCATGTTCCACAACACTTCTAAATGAACGACTCATAGCCGCTCTCATTGATTTAGGAGCCGATTTAACTGTCGAAGACAAAAAAGGTGATTCGCTTTTACACCTAGTAAGCAACCATTCAACTGTTTCATTAAGAATTTTGGAAAAAATTGTCGCAAAATCGCCTTTACAAATTTCTCAAATTAATCAGAAAGGGTTGACTCCTCTGCATTATTGTATAGCCAATGGGTGCCATCCGAAAACGCTTAAATTCTTTGTCGAAAATGGCGCTGATATTATGCAACAGGATAAATCTCACCGTTCATGTTTAGAATATCTGATTATGCATGCAGATACCACCTCCAAACGCCTATACAAATTTCTATCAAAAGAAGACCTTAAAAAATTTGGACAACTCAAATTCCATGGAAACAATACCCTTCTTCACATCGCCTGCTTATATAACACCCCTCTTGTAAAAAGTTTTTTGGAATTAGAATATGACGTCGAAGCCCTTAATCTCGATCAAATGAGTCCCCTTCATTTTCTGTGCCTTAATTCTCGAGCTTCCCCTAAAAATTTCGAACAGTTAACCGCCAAACTTACCCACTTAATGATATACGAGTACGTCAATCAAGAGACTTCTAATGGAGATTCACCGCTAAAAATTGCAGCTGCACATAACCCTCATCTAGTCAAAATTTTGATTTTGAATGGTGCGAAAGCCATATCTCTTCACGAAGCTTGCAAAAATAAAGAAATGAAGCTGGACACTTTTAATTTGCTCATTCAGCAACTGATCGAATACAAAAGGTCTCTGGATGAAAGAAATGACAAAAATCAAACAGCTCTACACATTGCCTGTGCTGTTCATCCACAGTTCATTGCAACTTTAGTTAAGCATAAGGCCCGCAGAGACCTATTGGATCATAACGGACAAACACCTCTCCATCTTGCATGCCGAAATCAAGAAATCACAGTAAGTGCGATAAAAAGCCTGATTGAAAATGAAGGAATCCAACTGATCAATCAAGAAGATGAAAATGGAGTCACCCCTTTTTTATTGGCATGCCAATTTGCCCGTTTTGAGATTATTCAAAAACTTCTGCCCCATGCAAACCTCCATCTAAAAGATGCTAAAAAAAGATCACCTCTACTCTATTTATGTAAGAATACACATCTTGATCTGAAAATGCTTCACACAATTATTCAAGCAGGGATTCCTCTAGAATCATTCAACCACTCTGAATTTACTCTCACTACATTTTTAGCCCTCATAATCGAATTCAGAGACCACAAATTGCTTGTTGGAGCTATTCAAAATGGATTAAGCATTGGAGAAGTACATGAAATCCTGAACACATCAGAGTGTTTTTTTCACAATGTTTATTTTCTCCTCATTAAAAAGCATTTGATAAGCTTACTAAAAACAGATGTTGTGAATCTGGAAGAAATTGAAAGCGAACTCGAATTTAAAAAAGTACTTAAAACGCATGTCTCCCGTATTTTCAAAAATGCTCAGTTTTCAGGAAACCCATTAGAAATTCCTCTTCTTCTTCAAGATCGACAATTGCTACGCTTTTTTGAAAGGGAAATCCGTGCACTGTGGGGTAAAGAGAGACTTCAATCCCTCCATCAAGAGCTATCGAATCAGCAATATGCTTTAGCAGATTTAAAAAACATGGAGTACTTTGTAAATCCTTGCCATTTTACAAAAACACTTTCAGAACACAAAAAAATCCCTACGGCCCCGGATTTTGATCTACAGCTACTCGAAAAACTATTTTTAGAAATCAATTTTACCGATCCTTCTCTGCCAGGATATCGAGATCCAACAAAGCTCACGAGCGATGGGTCTCCAACAACACCGACAATCCTCCACTTAGGCTTACAGCAGGATGGAAATGGAGGCATCAGGGGACTCATCAAGAGGATGCAAGAAAGACCTAAGAACTTCGCAGGAGTTCCACAGGAGGATTCTGCCCATCAAAAACATTATGATGATTTTGAAAATATTCTTAAGCATTTAGGTCACCTTCTTCCACAATTAGATGTCGATTCTAAAACAAGCGTTCTCCTCGACATCTCTGTCATGGGTCTGTTCTGTGGAGGTAAAATTGCAGAAGCCAAAAGAATGTATGAACTTTATTGCACATCTTCTTTCAAGGGCCTTTATACCCTTGAAAATTTGATCTGCAATCAGTTACAAGATCATAGACATGGAATTATAGAAAATTGGATTAAAAGTATTCCTGGCATGATCTATGAAACGCATCGCTACAATCATCTCATGTTTCTTGTCGGAAAAACTTTAAATTTACCTTTTGCTGACACATTTTCTGTTCCAGATCCCTATGCAGGTATTGAAATGGATGCTAAGGAGATCCTACAAAAATTCCGGTATGAATATACCCCTATGGAAATTTTCGAAAATGTGAAGAATCATCTTTTAGAGTGTTTGCAAAATCCGCAATTGAGAAATTATGTTCTGGATTGGTTTAAAGACAATGTCCCTTCAAATTTTCATAAGCAAAAATATGATCGGCTAAAACGAAAAATCAAACTTTTAGAAGCCTCAGGGAATTCAAGAGATGAAATAAGAAAGAAGCTTGCTGAAGAAGATGTGATTCAATTGCCCCCTGATCAAACGATTGAAGAAGCGATTGCGATGCACCGTCGAAAACATTACTTAAACAATTACAAGCATATTCCCCTTGAAGAATGGAAAAAAGATGTTTATGAACCCATTTTAGATTGGGTTAAGAACATGCGACATAAAGGAGATTCTCCTGAAAAGATCTATCATGAATTGGAAAAACACGCCATTGTTCTAAAGCAAGTCTACGAAGATGAAGAGGATATGCCCCTGGATATCACACCCGAAAAACTTGTTCTAGAGCATCGAAGACAGGATCATTTTTTTAGTGAAATTCTTGAGAATGATTGGGAAAAGGATATGTATGACACTATTTTAAAAGAAGTTGTAGCGATGAATCGTTCTGAAGCTACACACTATCTGCAAGACAGAGGCATAACTTTAGAAAACCAAGGATCTTTAATCTCTCTTTTAGAACAAGAACGCGCCATTGAATATCAACAATCCGTTATTCAATTTAACAAAAAATTTATAATCAAAAGCAATAGTGCTATCTTCCGAATGTTAAGAAAAATGAAAATTTTAAATAAAAGCTTAAAAGATTAAGGCTTGTCGTCAATTAAATGATTGACTAAATCATATAGCTATCGAATAAACTAAACGATTCCAAGGAGTTGTTTATGAAGCGATATGCTCTGATCAGTTTTGCTTTAAATCTAGGACAAGCCCCGAATCTAGAGTGAGCAGATTTATTACTTTTTGAAATGCAAGCGAAGATTGTGATAGCTGATAAAGTATTTAGGACTAAGGAGAAAGTGATTATTCATTTGAAGAAAGCGGGAAAGGGCATCGTCATTCTATCAAGGAGGAATGCTAAA
Source organism: Parachlamydia acanthamoebae (assembly GCF_000875975.1). NCBI lineage: Bacteria > Pseudomonadati > Chlamydiota > Chlamydiia > Parachlamydiales > Parachlamydiaceae > Parachlamydia > Parachlamydia acanthamoebae. Next base: position 8,035 of record NZ_BAWW01000007.1, read on the forward strand.
GAACCGATGAAATATGATAAGCATCATTATAAAGCGAGGCATCTAATTGAGAATTTTTTTGCCAATTGAAGCAATATCAAGGAATAGCCACTATGACAAGACTGCTCGGATTTTTTTCTCCGCTGTTTATCTAACAACCTCCATGATATGCTTAATTGCCCCCCAATCAATCTACCTCCCGGAGAAGAAGGGAGGTAAACATTTACATAGAAACTTTTCTTTATGAATGTTATAATTGGTACCTTACTTATCTAATAAAGATAGATCGCCATGTCCATATCATTCAAAAGTAAACAAGATTATACTAAAATGGTTTTAAATGAGAATCATTTAGTACCCATTGATAAAATTCCCGAGTACTCACCTGGTTCAGCATCTATCTTCAAAAAATTCTCCAATGCACCTGAAGCACTTCGACATTCCCCTTTAAGAGATCGTGCTAACGAGTTAGCTAAAGTGACGAAAAAATGGCATAAGACTAAAGATAATGAGGTGAAAGATAAAATTTTTGCCATATTTCGAACAGCTCTAGGGATTACGATTATAGCCGTAGGAGTTTTTGGATTAGTTGCTGGAGCCATAATCGCCCCACCTGTGGCGGGAATCACGGTGAGTGCTGGTGTAGCTTATGCGTGTCTTACAGGCTACAATATGTACCACGCAAAGACTCCTTTAACTTTTAAAGGAATCCTTACCGCATGCGCACTCGGCCCTTTTCTACCTATATATAAAGCATTCGGAAATGTTAACCGCTTGCAGAAAATAAGAATAAGCATTCAAGATTCTGTTGAACTCGATTTCGATGAACTTACACGTTTTTTTAATGCTGAACACACGCGTATTGAAGCAAAATTGACTGAAGAAATAGCCAGACTAGACAAAGCTATATATGAAACACGCGTGCCATTACTGCGGGCCGAAAAATTCAAAGTCGATTCTCCGGATCCGTTCAATTCTCCAGAGATGAGAGAATCTCGAAAACGTGAACGTGATTTTTGGTTGGAAAAGTGCTATCATGAAACTGCTTTAAAAGAGCTCCAAGATGCAGCAGCATTCTACGCAAAATATAAGTAATCTCATATGAAAATGGGACTTGTAGGTTAAGTCGCTCTTCGATCGACTAAAATTATTTTTCTCTTCCCTTTTTTAGACCAATATGCGCAGCTTCTTTCTTAAAATTGTATTAAGTTCCTCAAAAACTCCCGTAGATTTTCAGCGCTGAAACTGCGCAGCTTTTCAATCAGGGAAATCACGCCAAGCACAACCGGTTCTTAAAATATATAAGATAGCGTTTAAAAGTTCTCTTTTAGAGTGTACAAAAGGTCTACTACTTTTTGCATAATCCATTTCAAATAAGCGCTTTATTTCTGCCATTCAGAATCAGTTAAATCGCTTGAGTATTGCTTTCTCATGTTCTCCCAAAATTTATTGATTATCCTAATAAAGCTAAATTTTGGGTTTTATCAACAAGCTATAATAAGTAATGTCATTTATGATAACTAAGCCCATATTTTCCGCGGAGGGGTTAAAAACAGTCATTACATTTTAAGGTGCAACAGTTGATGAAATTGAATATGCTTTTAAAACTTGTATAATGACTGCTTAGAATCTCATCAAGCAACTAGGAATTACAAATAAAGATTATTTTTAAATTTTACTATGCTCGCAAAAATGAATGATTATGCTTTTTCAAATATCGCCTAATCGGCCAATAAAGAAATTTGGATGATCAGAAAGATTTTTTATAGCATTTTCCAACCCCTGCGATGCAATGCGATCTCTCATCATTCCGGTTTGAAGAATTAACGCAGAAGGAATGCCACATTGACGAGCCCCTCGAATATCGGTTTCAGGGGTATCTCCTACCATTAAAATTTCTGAAAGGTCGTGGATCTTATTTTGCGCAAAACAATCTATTGCTTTCGCATAAGCTGTTGGATAAGGCTTACCAATATAGAAGACTGATCCTCCCAACTCTTCATAGATCGCAGCAATGCTACCTTGTCTGACAACTGGCTTGGGAGGATTGCCTTCATGAGCAAATCGATCGGGATTCGAACAGATTAACGTCAATTTTTTCTTGATCACTTCTTGAATTTTCTGCCGGAAAATTTCAGGATCTTCCTGATCCTCTCCTTCAATGTGTGGAATACCAGTATAAATAAAATCTGCTTCGTCAAGATCAGATGTTTCCCTATAAGCTGTTCCTTGAAAAATCAATTCATGTGAAGAGAAGTGAGGATGAATGCCCCCAAATACCCAAAATTTTTTATAGTTGGTCTGAAAGGGCAAGGCTTCATTTAAAAAAATTTCTCGAGTAATTTCTCCTGAAGTCACAAGAAAGTGAAAGTGTTTACCTTCAAGAATTCCATGTCCCTCCAATTTCTTTATTTCCTTTGAAGCGAGTTGCGTAGAATTTGATAAAACACCCACCACTTTTCCACTGGCAACTAAATGCTCCATCGCTTCTTTAGCACCAGGAATAAGACCGGTGGAATTGCCGCCCCAAAAAACACCATATGCGTCTAACAAAACGCCTCTAAAATCGGAAACGATGTGAGAAAGGCTGGGATAGATGGGGAAAGGCATTTCATTCATAGAGGGGTCTCCTTAAAAAAAATCAGTTTAACAAGACCCCCCTGACACAGCAAGCTTTAATTTTTTAGCTGCCTTCTCTTTTGGCCATAGAAATGTTATCCCCATCAATCTGAAGGTTTTTTGCTTTGGCTGTTTTTTTTAATTCCACTTCTGCTGTTTGTTCTTTTTGTTCTTGCGCTTCGATACTTGCGCGTTCTTGTTTATCAACGATTTGATCAAATAAGGTGCCTTCACCAACCGCTTTTTCTGGTAATGGAACTTTCTCTTTTTCCATTTCCATTTTTGGGTGGTCTTCTTCTTTCTCCTGATTTAATAGAGCGCGTTCCCGCATTTTGCCTAGCCGCTGCTGAGATTTTTGATAATCGCTTGCAATAGACTTTTGCTGCTCTTTATAGCTGTCTTGTGAATTTTGATGGTTCCCTTGAAAAAATAACGTTAATTCTTCTAAAAAGTGAGCATCCAGTGCCCTCATATCTTCTAAAACATATTTTTCTGTTTGAACAGCATTGCTATGATATCCTTTCGTTTGATCTCCTAGGGAAACTGTAAATTCATGCACATGCTGGTCATGGATTAATCGGTTAATTTCTTTAGAAAATTTAAATACAGGTGTATTTGCATGAGAAGTTTGAATCATCACAGCCGTATTATTTTTAATAGCTTCAACGAATTCAAGTAAATCATGCGTCATCCGAATTTCAACATGATCGGTTTCACCAAGCTCAATTTTTTTCAAATTTTCTAAACTTAATATGCCTGTTAAAAAAGGGAGGTTATTAGATTGAGATTGCGCCATCAATCGATCAAATTCCACACTTTGTGAAGGCTGATTAAAAGGGATGGAAGGATTGGAATGATTACTAGGTAACTGGCTATTAATATCCATAATCTCAACTCCTTATGGTTTTAAATCTATTATATCAAACAAATATTTTATCAATGAAATAAAATATTATCGTTTTATTTTTACTTTGCTTGAATAAAAAAAATGTTTTTGATACTTGTACAGCATAATAGAAACCTTACTAGGAAGAGCAATGCTTCACCGATTTATTTTATTTGGATCGATTCTTGTTTCGGCTTTCTTTTCTTTATCTGCCGCATCTCCCGCTGATGAAAAAATGGTTGCTCTTCTCAAAAACTTTGAGAAGTATGCTGAAGAACAGAGGGTCCTTTGGAAAATTCCCGGTATGGCCATTGCGATTGTAAAAGATCAAGATGTGGTTTTAGAAAAGGGATTTGGTCAACGAGGAATCAAAAATACTCAACCAGTGGACCAAAATACACTTTTCCAAATCGGTTCCTTAAGCAAGGCATTTACTTCTACATTGCTCGCGATTGCGAATGATCGTGATTTATTAAAATGGGAAGATAAAGTGATCCATCACTTGCCCTCTTTTCACTTGTACGATCCATGGGTCACAGCAGAATTTCAGGTCAATGACTTGTGCGCACAACGAAGTGGATTGCCTCCTTATGCAGGTGATTATCAAGCGACTCTAGGATTTTCTGCAGATGAAATTTTTCACCACCTCGCCTATATCAAACCCCTCACTAGTTTTCGTGCTGATTATGCCTACCAAAATAGCTTTTTCTTAGTCGCTTCCAAAATCTTGGAAAATAAGCTATCTGCAACCTTCCCGATTCTTCTGCACAGAGAAATCTTTGTTCCGTTAAACATGAAAAATTCAAACGCTTCACTACATGAATACTTAGCTTCGCCCAATCGAGCAGAATGGCTGATGCGTTTAAAAAATGGGTCCACCGAAATAGTGAAAGAAGATTTTCCTTTTCTTAACTGGAATTATACTCTGGGACCTGCTGGAGGGATCAATTCCACGGTTAGTGACATGTCGAAATGGTTAATTTTACAAGCCAATCAGGGGCAATTTGAAGGTGTGGAGCTTGTCTCCAAAAAGAACATGCGTTTTTTAAGACGTCCTGGCATTTATGCAGGGGAATTAGAAGAACATAACATGTTTTATGCACAAGGCTGGCTCCATATAGAAAATACCCCCTATCCTGTCATTCTACATGACGGATCCACTTTGGGAGTTTACAATGTCGCCGCCTTCATTCCAGAAGAAAAATTAGGCATCGTGATTTTAACCAATGTCAGAAACACCCGTTTAGCTTTAGCCCTTGCCTTGCAATTTTTTGACCAGTACTTTGGCAAGCCAGACAAAAATTGGAGTCAACACTTTTTAGAGCAATCTCAAAAAGCTGAACCTAAAACAGAAGCTCCTCAAAATATTTCGCCTCCTCTTCCCCTGCATTTATATACAGGAACTTATATCAATCCTATCTATGGCGAGCTTCTTGTAAAAATAGAAAATAAAAATTTGGTTCTTTCATTAGGCAAAATAACGCAAACTTTCACTCTCTCCCATTGGGACCGAGATATTTTTACTTTAGAAGACCCTTTTAGTGGAGAGCTCCCCTCCAAGGTTTCGTTTTTGTTAAATAAAGACGGGATTGTCTCCACTGTGCAGTTAGAGTTTTTATCTAAAGAAGGGGCGGGAGATTTTATAAAAAAATGAATTTTAGATGGTTCTTGAATAAATGATGAAGGAGAAGAATCATGTCATTTGATCCAAATATGCAATCCCCTCAGCAACGAGGAATTGGTAGCAGACTCATCGTTGCAGGCTTAATTATCCTTTTTGGCTTGTTTATGTTCATGAGCCAAAGTCAAGAAAATCCAGTGACTGGCGAAAAGCAGCATGTTTCTATTACTCCTGCGCAGGAAGTGAGCTTGGGGCTTGAATCTGCTCCTGAGATGGCCCGAGAAATGGGTGGCGAACTTCCAGTAAGTGACCCAAGAACGCAAGAGGTCCAAAAAATGGGTAATTGGATTGTCAATCATACCCAAGCCAAAAAAAGTCCTTGGAAATTTGAATTTCATCTATTGGCTGACGCAGATACAGTGAACGCTTTTGCTTTACCTGGTGGACAAATTTTTATCACATGGGGACTACTTAAAGAGCTCCAAACAGAGGCGCAACTTGCCGGAGTTTTGAGCCACGAAATGGGACATGTCATCGAAAGACATGCCGCCCAGCAAATGTCAAAGAGTCAACTGGGGCAATTTTTCATTCTAGCTGTTGGGACAGCTGCTAGTGACTCACAAGGGCAAGGTGGGGGCTACAATGCTACAATGCTAGCCTCTTTAGTCAACCAAATGATTCAGCTGCGTTACAGCAGGCATGATGAATCTGAAGCTGACCAATGGGGGTTAAAATTAATGGAAGAGACTGGCTATGATCCTAGAGCAATGATTGAAGTGATGGAAATTTTAAAGAAAGCTGGTGGCAAAAGCCAAACACCCGCTATATTTCAAACGCACCCTGACCCGGATCTTCGCATTGAACAAATTAAAGCCTACTTAAAAGAACATCCTCCAGGTCCAAATGTGACCGAAGGAAAAAATCTAAAAGAGCTATTTCGCAATTCAAGTGTGCAAGAACAACAACGTCAACCTAGTTTATTAGAGCTTCTTCAACAACTTCAAAGATGAGAGACAATGCTGCCCCCGCTATCTGAACGTTTACGTCCTTCTTCATTTACAGAGATTGTGGGGCAGCCTCATCTTTTAGGTCCAGATGGTTTCATTACCCGCACAATCAAGCAAGGAAAGCCTCTTTCAATCATCTTATGGGGTCCTGCTGGTACAGGAAAAACATCAATCGCCCGTTTATATGCCCAAGCTTTTAATATTCCATTCCAGTCGCTAAGCGCCATTTTTAGCGGCGTGGCCGACTTAAAAAAAGTGGTCAAAGAAGCGGAAGAACGTCCTTTATTTAAAGGCACACTGCTTTTTGTGGATGAAATTCACCGTTTTAATAAAGCCCAGCAAGATGCCTTCCTCCCCTTTCTTGAAAAAGGATCAATCGTCTTAATTGGAGCAACTGTCGAAAATCCTTCCTTTTATCTAAATGATGCCCTTCTTTCTCGCACACGTGTCCTAAAACTTAATCCCCTCGATGATATTGCTTTGGAACAACTCTTACAACGCTATGAAACACGTGTAAAAAAGTTAAATTTAGATGACCAAGCACGCCGTTACCTGATCCAACTCTCTCAGGGAGATGGACGCTATCTTTATAATCTCTTAGAAAACATTGAAAATGTGGAAAGCATAGAACCTATTGATGTACAGCGCTTACAAACTATTTTGCAGGCCCGCTCCCCTGTTTATGATCGAGCTTCTGATCAACATTACAATTTAATTTCTGCCCTTCATAAAGCAATCAGAGGGTCTGATCCAGATGCAGCGCTCTATTGGTTTGCGCGGATGCTAAATGGGGGGGAAGATCCGCTATATTTAGCTAGGCGACTTATCCGAGTCGCCTCTGAAGATGTAGGTCAAGCTGATCCACAAGCCCTCCCTCTCACAATTGCCGCACGAGATGCCTATCAAATGCTGGGATCGCCAGAAGGTGAATTAGCACTCGCTCAGATTGTCATTTATCTGGCCCTAGCCCCCAAAAGTAACGCAACATACATGGCCTTTAAGCATGCTAAACAGATCGCTCAGCAAACGTCCCACCTTAATCCTCCTGCCACCATTTTAAATGCCCCAACGCGTGTCATGAAAGAACTCGGCTACAGCCAAGGTTACATGTATGACCATGACACTCCGCATGGTTTTTCTGGTCAAAACTACTTTCCAGAAGAAATGGAAAGACAAAGCTTTTATGAGCCCGTAGAAAGAGGATTTGAGCGAGAGATGAAAAAACGATTGGATTATTTCGGTAATCTTAGAAATAAATTGTCATCTTAAGCAGACTTGACAATTTTCCAGCAGCGATGAATTTTAGGATCATGAAAATCAATTGGCAATGTCTTCGAAGAAATCTCAAAAATCTTACAGCCAGCAAAATTCGACTCATCAAAAACGAATTTGCGTGAATTCGTGCTAAAATAAATCACCCCTTCAGGAGAAAGAAGCTTTAGAGACTTAGAGATCAAATAAATGTAGTCGACTTGTACATCAAAGAGCTGATCCATTTTTTTTGAACGGGAAATAGTAGGAGGATCGATCACAATGATGTCATATTTCTCTCCTGATCGGATTTCCTGATCTAAAAATTTTAGGCAGTCAGCACGTACAACTGGATTATTTTTAAGAGAAAATTTGTTTAATAGAAAATTCTTTTCTCCCCAAGCCGTGTAAGTATTTGACATATCCACGCTTTTCGTAAAACTTGCGCCTGCAGCGGCAGCCTGGACACTAAATGAGCATGTGTAAGCAAATAAGTTAAGAAGACGCTTCCCATTAGCTGTCGCAGCCACAAGCTGACGCGTTTCCCGGTGATCGAGAAAAAGACCGGTATCTAAATAATCCAATAAGTTGATACGAAATTTGACTCCATATTCTAAAACGCTAAAAAATTCTCTGGAATCATCTTCTTTTTCATACTGCCGTGTTTCCTTGTGCTTAGCACGCGTTTTCCAAAAAACCTTATCTGGATTGATTGCAAAAATCTTTGATAAAACTTGGACCACTTCCACCTCTAATTCAGCTGGAAGCTCTTCTTTTTCACGTGTGCGCGAAAAATAGTGCACACAAAAGCGTCCATCATAAAAATCAATCGTTAAAGGATATTGAGGAATTTCTCGATCATAAATGCGAAAGCAATCCGTATTGGTACGCTTAGCCCATTTGCGAATATGGCGATAATTTTTGCGAATGCGATTTCCTAAAATGGAACTTTTATCTTCCCCATCCGCAATATTGGGAAGGGATACAATGATTTCATTCATACTAACACTAAAATAGATAAGAAAAGATAGAATAGCATAACCTTGGCAAACCCCACAACAAAAGAAAAGTGTTTGGCCGTAGCCAAACACTTCCTCTCTCGATTATTTACCTGCTAAATGTGCCAAAACAGACTTAATTCTTCCTGGGGGACTTTTCAGATTTACCTTAGCTAGAATAGTCTTTTTTAACTTTTTCGATTGGATTTTTTTTGCAAATGCACGTGCTTGAGAAAAATTTTCAATCTCAGCAAATTGCAATGCAATAGAAGACAGTAAACTATCTACATAAGAGATTAGCTCATCTTCCTGAGGCTCCATTCCCTTTGCAATTTTCACAAGAGCTGAAATTTCATCAATTCGACTTCGGCTGACCAATTGATTAGCAAGACCATTTATCACTTTCTTTTTGATGTTTTCATCCTGTATGGATTCCATTAATTTTAGAATCACAGTGAAGTCTTTTACCTTCCTTCCTTCATCTAAAATGGTAAGAATGGCGTTTGAAGATGTTTCGATTGGCTTCATGTTAGCCAATAAAACCGCTCTTTGCAAATCTCTTTGCTTCATATATGCGTCAAAAATGCTTTCAATCATTAAACTTCGAAAACCTGAAGTAGGGATGTTATTAACAATCCGTACGATTTTCTCAACATCGCCCACATTTAATTTATTTATAGCAATGTATTCACCCCACTCTCGCAAAGCCGAATACTTCGTTTTCATAATAATTTTGAGGGTAATATCAATCGTGATGGATGGATCGATTTGCTCGTCTTGCATTAATTTTTTGACTAATATATTTAGCTCTTTTTCACTCGTTTCTGGGTTTGTAATGTCATGTAATGTTTGAATAATAGGATTTAGATGATAAAAATTATTCGATTCGCCTGTCTCTTCAAGAGATTTAAGTAAATCATCTAAGTCATTAAAATGAAGCATTTTTATGCTTCTGTAAAAAGCTAACTGCAGATGTTTGTTAAATTTAGCCTCTAACTCCAAAAATTTTAAATAATCTTGGCAATTATCAACTTGATCCAAAAATTTCTCAAGAAAGATTACTAAATTTTTATGCTTGCCTAATTCATTTTCTAGAATGCTAACAAGCCCCTCAACTTTTGCTTCAGTTTCTGCAGCCTTTTCCAAAAAGTTCTTGGAAAAACTTTTAAAATCTCTTTTATCTACCCAATTTAATTGGGGTAAAAGGACTTCAAAATCTTTAGCATTCTGCTTAAAATTCTCTTTTATAAAAGTACGCTCTTCCAAATACTGACCGAAGATAGATCTCAGTTCAGATGAACTTTTGAATAGCCCAAGAAAAATCCGAGTTGCATTTTGATTTTTTCTTATTTTAATTTTACCAGTATCTTTGTATGCGGAGTTCCATCGTCTATTTACTAAACGAGAATTTACAAAGTTTTTATCATCTAAATTATAGATAATTATTTGAAGAACTTCATAAGGAATTAAAGTTTCCATTAATCCATTTTCTTCATTTTCCAAGGAAAAGTGCTTCTGATTATAAACTTTTCCGGCCCCACCGTTAACGTTCATAATTATTCCATTTTTAATATATTTTTTATAGAAAGCTAGAGAATGTGTTTTTGAATAAAAAGAAATGAAAGAGTCGAGAGCGAATATAAAAATAATATATTAAACATGATTTAATATCAATATTTTTTTATATAACTGCCTAAGCAGTAGGCTTTTGGAAAGTAATCGGATGATGTATTTATTAAAAAATAAAATAGGAGCTGCTTTTGTACAATTTAAAAATCTATAGGGAAATTCATACTTCTTCAGTCGTATTTAGTTCTGCTTGCACTATCCTTCCATACTCTTCCGGAAATTTTTCGATAATGTAGGCGAGCATTTTTTCATACACCTCAGGAGAAGAAATTGTTTTTATATATTTGTAGGCCTCCTCAAATTTACCTTTTCTAAATAAAAAAGAATTTATTTCATTAATAATTGATATTTGTATTTTTATATCTTTTACTAAATCTATCATTTTTCTTGCTTTGCCCATCTCATTCTCTGCTACAAATGAAAATGCAATTGTTTCCAAAGATGCATCTCTTTTGGTTGAAAGTTCGGAGATATCAAGCGCTATTATAAGAGCCAGGTCTGTTTGGCTGAAATCAAGACAGACTTTTGTGAAGGCTATACGCGCAGCATCTTTGAAAAATCCTTCTTCGATTTTTTCGATGTGTTCACGAGCTTTGCCCCAATCTTTTTTTTCGGCATAAATTTCGAAAAGACTATACAAATCAAACCTTGTAAAAAGGGTATTTACGGCATCATCCAGTTCGTAATTATCAGGCCACTGCTCTGGGATGGATGAAAAAAACTTTTTATTTTCTTCTACAGAATGTGCTACTTTTTCGGAGGAAAAACCATCAAAACTTGTTTCATAATTTACGTAGAGATTTGATGTAGATTCTTTTATAAAATCTAGGGCATGATCCAACTGGTTTTGCTCGTCTAAAACATGAAAAACATCTTTAAACATGCTTAATGCAATTGCCTCATCTGAAACCATATTTCCGACCTCAATGGCTTCTTTAATGAGTCCTTTTTGAGCCAATAAAATAGTTATGGCTTTTAAAGAATGATTCCCTTCAACAGAAGAATTTGTATGATAGTTTGAATTCGTCAGCTTTTTAATAATTTGAAGGGAACCTTTCTTGCTAATTTTTCCGACACGGAAACAGAGAGAAATTTTCTCCAAACTTTCTTTAAAAAGATCTTCATTCTCCTTGAGATCCGACTCGTAAAGCTTATTCATAAGTAATGCAATAATAAAAAAATCGTTAAAGACTAATGTCTTTTTAAGTATCCCTCCAAAGCAACTATCCAGTTCATTTAAGCAGTCGAACGGAATCGTTTTGATTAGCTCAGCTAATTCTATTTTTTTATCGAATATATTTTGCAAACTAACTTGATCTAAATCAGTTGAAAATAAGCTGTCTTTGAATAGATTCAGGGGAGATTTAGAGTCTTGTTCGTTCAAAAAATGAATCAAAGAAATAACAAATCTTTTAACGGTTGAGCATTCATTATTGATTATCGTACGGTGCCACTGATGGTTTATTTTTAAAAAATTTGGAGAATCATCTTCTAGATACTGCAAAATATGTTCAAATGTTTCTTGAGGCATTTTCCCCCAAGTTTCATTAAATATGTCTTTAGCTGATGCTTGATCGGGAATATCGTTACCAAAAACAGGCTGGGGTATATTCAGATTGTTTAATGATTTTATTTTTTGAATAATCGCACCGAAATCACGCTCTTTGCCTTTCACATGTTTTTGGCCTTTGAGCTCGATTCTTTTTACAATATTAATTAAAATCTCTTTATCATGATTTGTCAAAAATTCTTGATTTTTCTCAGCGAGTAGATACACAACATTTGCGACTTTTAAAGGAGTTGTTTGTGCAATATGAGCTTTAAAGATGGAATTAATAAAATTCTTAAACCAATTTAAAATTTTTCCATTTAATTTTTTACTTCCAGTCAGCTTAGTCGTCAAATAAAAATCATCTTTCTCACTAATCGCTTTAATCCCTGTTAAATTTTCATGAAATTCATCCGAATTAATAGCAATTAAAGATGGCATATAAACTCTCTGTTTGAAATTTTTAAAAACCGATTATGTTATACACTCGATTATTTTTACAGAAATTTATGTACATATTAGCACAAATTAGAAGTTCTAGGTGTGGATTTATTTTTACGGTAATAAAGTAGATCTAATGATTGAAAACAATATCCTAAAATTCAAATAAAAACTTTAAAGCAAAGTTAACAAATGAACTTTCGATGTGTCAAAAAAATAAAGTTTTGAAATTTACAGTTTAAACTGCTCACCAAAATATCCTTTGCGAGCCTCTGGATTTTGCACGAGCTCATCAACTGTTCCAGAAAGCATGACTTTACCTTCAAAAACAAGGTAACTGCGATCCACAATAGAGAAAATCTCCCGTGCATTGTGATCTGTGATTAAAATGCTGATATTTTTATTTGAAAGATGGGAAATCATTTCTTTGACTTCATCTACAGAAATGGGATCGATGTTTGCAAAAGGCTCATCCAGCATCAAAAAGGTTGGATTTGTAACGAGAGCACGCGTAATTTCTAGACGTCTACGCTCGCCCCCTGAAAGAGCAATGGCTTTCTTCTTCGCTAAATGCTCAAGATGTAATTCAGCAAGAAGTTGTTCTAATCTGAGTTTTTGATCTGCTCGACTTAGCTCTAGTCCTTCCAGAATACTCAAAATGTTTTCTTCAACGGTTAAATAACGGAATACAGAGGGTTCTTGCGCTAGATATCCCATCCCCATCCTGGCACGCAAATGCATGGGTTGACGAGTGACATCCTGCCCTTGAAAGATAACTTCTCCCTTATCCGGTCGAATTAAACCAACTGTCATGTAAAAAGCTGTGGTTTTACCGGCTCCATTAGGTCCGAGCAATCCCACAACTTCCCCCTGGTTGACTTCAAATGACAAACCATTGACAACGGTTCTTCCACCGTAAGACTTCACTAATTTTTTAACTTGTAAACAGGGCGTTGTCATTGATTCACCATTATTTTTTATCCAGTAAAAACCGGCTTTTTAATTTATCAAATTCATGCTCGATAAAACTAAAACGAACGTCCCCATACCCTTGCACGGTGTCCCTCTTGCGCATGTTATCACGCTTGATTTTAAGCGAAGGAGCGCTTACTTGCAAATTGTCAATTTTATCATAGAAAAGAACTCGCCTTCCATGATTAGCTGAAAGGTACATTTCTTTCGTTTGAGGATGATATTCCACTTTATCGGCTAAAACATATTCCTTTAAAAGGTTAGCCGCGTTCCCATCCCCACATTGATTGCAAATATACACATTTCCCTCAAAAACAATTAGAGAAGGAACGACTGTTGCTTGTTTTTGCGTATAAGAAATAGTGATTGAATCCGCGTAGATTTCACCAATAGAATCTACGTAATGGATTTGATTTTCACGCAAAACATTTCCTTTGCTATCTGTGGGACTTTTAAGAAATGTTTTGAATGCAAGACGATCGATTTCCAGATCCCCATAGCACATCAACGTGTGGGGAAACGCATTCTTCTCGCTATCTTCATGAATCAACAGACATTTGCCAGGAACTCGAATTGTGCGAATTTGCCACTTTCCATCAAAATAAGCACGTTGGAGCATGACCTTATGATCCGTTGTCATATGTCCAATTCCCTGCTGATTGATTTTAACATCCCCATCAAGAATGAGTAGATGCTGAGAGTCATCCCAATGCATAAAATCCGCAGAAAAAACAACAATTCCTTTAGCGATTGTTTTCAATTCACCTTGGGGTTTTGTAAAAAGTGAGCATTTTTTTTGCATATCAATGGTCACGTGCTGTGACCTGATAAAATCTCCTTCTGCAGTCAGAAGACGACATTCCTGCTCAGTTGTTACCCCTTGAAGAGAAAGATTTCCTTGCATTTTTTTTGACTTGAATTGGAGGGGCCGATCGTAGATTAAGAGCTCTCCAAATGCAGTAAAAACGTCATTGTAATTAACTGAAACCTGCTCTTGAGCTTGAATTTTGTCAAATTTCAAATCCTCATTTTCACGCGTTAACTCAACTGTCATTTTGCGGCTTTTAACAGTTAAGTATATGTCTTGAGCTGTCTTTTCTGTATAGATAACTTCAGGTTGACTATCCGTTGCTTTAAAAACCCCAGTCAATTGCTCGCATAGAATCTCTGCATCTCCACATTCGAGTTGTCCCCCACCTTTTAAGTGGATATGAACATTCTCATGCATGTTTAATGCATACAATTTTTGATCTTGTATTAAATCAATTTGTTGCGCGGAGATGCGCCCCAAGGAATGCTCAACAATTGCATTCCCCTTCAAGAAAATTTCCTTACCATAACAAGAGGCGGTTTCCGATTCTACGATGAGAGTATCTGTAGCTGCTAGAGATCCGCTTATCATTAAAAAAATAAGTCCAATTTTTCCTTTGAGAAAACGCATTACAGATCCCTCTCAGGTAACTCAAGTCGCCCTTTAAATTGGCTTGCATCTAAGTTAAGCTTTTTATTTTTTAATGAAAATTCCACTTTAGCAGCAAAGGCGGTCATGCTTGGAGAAGCTTCGGATAGGGGCTGCATTAAAATATGGGAAGGGAGTGTGTACCGAAAGACTTGCACTTGATCTGCCATAAACTTTTCATGACGAAAAGTATAAACGGCAGAATCAGCTTCAAAATAATTGATTGTTTGCATTGGCACCGCCCCAGAGTCTTTAAAGGGGATCTTTTGCCCATGGACTTCCAATTCTTCCATTTGAAAAAAATGATTAGGAATGCCAAAGGCTAGACGACCGTCTGGCAAGACGTAATACAATTTTTCTTGCATTCGACCAATCACATCATACATTCTTTCCTGGATTTCACCTTTTCCATCTTTTTCGATAAATAAAATCTCTGCATCCTGACATTCTAAACGAAGTTTACGCAGTTCAGCGCCTTCATTAAAGAGAATTTCTTTCACGACGCCTTTACGTTGCTGCTGAAGATGATAATCATTCTTACTCACATTTTTTTGCGATCCTGTCAAATTGTGATAAAAAGCTTCTGCTTCTGGATCAGGAATAACCAAATAAGCCATCAGCAAAACAAACATCACAAAAAAAAGAGTAAATAGCAATCGAGAAGCTTTTAAGAAAGAAAAGGGGCGCTTACTCATCTAAATCCTGTCGCATGAGTTGATACAGAGATTCCAGTAATCTAAGTAGTTTCGGCAATTCTTTAAAATCCATAACTGTTGCTGCGTCGCTTTTAGCATGCTTAGGGTCTGGATGTGATTCTATAAATAGACAATCTACCCCAGCCGCCACTGCCGCCTTAGCTAAAACAGGGATAAATTCACGCTGTCCTCCCGATACACTTCCCTGTCCTCCAGGCAACTGGACAGAGTGCGTCGCATCAAAGCAAACAGGTACACCAAATTGTTGCATGATCGGAATGGCACGCATATCGCTAACTAGATTATTGTATCCAAAAGACGCACCTCTATCCGTTAGAATCACCTGATGGTTGCCAGTTGAATGGATTTTTTCTACCACATTCTTCATATCCCAAGGAGCCATAAATTGCCCTTTCTTCACATTGACTATTGCCCCAGTCTTTCCTGCAGCAATAATCAGATCTGTCTGTCTGCATAAAAAAGCAGGAATTTGGATAATTTCGCACACCTGACTTGCTGCAATAGCTTCTTCAGCAGAGTGAATGTCTGTGACAACAGCCAATCCCGTTTGTTCGCGAACTTTTTGAAGAATACGCAACCCCTCTTCTAATCCAGGTCCACGAAAAGAATGTACAGAGGTTCTATTTGCTTTATCATAGCTCGATTTAAAGATGAGTTTGACTGATTTAAAAGGTTCAAAGATTTTTTGAAGTGTTTCTGCAGCTTTAAGTGTATGCTCTTCACTTTCGATGACACACGGTCCTGACATAATCACAAGATCTTTTTGGCCAATGTAAAAGTCTTTCACTGCCAATTGAGATTTTTCTTTTTTCATATTGTACTCACTTAAATCGCTATTTTTTCTTGAAGAAAGGACACTGTTTCTTGGTGCATATTCGGAAATTCACGCAAGAGCTGGGGTAAATTGACACGTACAAGCTCTTTTTTGTCGAGAGAGGGAACGTCTAATTCATCGACTAAGTCTGCTAAAGGTGTCAAAACAAACAAACGCTCTTTCCAACGAGGATGGGGAACTTGAAGCCGAGGGGTCACATGTACTTCCGTGTCAAAAAAGAGCAAATCTAAATCAATGATGCGTGGGGCATTCTTCGGCTTGTCTACTTTTCCCAACAATTTTTCAATATTTTGGAGATAAGTCAATAGATCTGTGGCCGAATAAGCTGTGTCAAAACAGCAAACGGCATTTACAAAATGATCTTGTAAAATAGGTCCAACAGGAGTCGTTAAATAAAATGAGGAAACTTTAAGTTCAAAAACACCTGAAAGTTGTTCAATGTGCTTTAGTGCTTGTCCTAGGATTGAACAGCTATCTCCAATGTTTCCTCCTAGACCTACAAAAGCTTTTTTCACGTGGATCTCTCCTTGAATGCTGGTCAACTATTTAACGTAAATAATTGATTGCTAAATGGATTAAGTAAAATTCAGATCCATCATACCCCTGCCTACACATATTTATCCAGAAAAAATCTTTCAGACTGTGCCGTGTAGAAATCACTTTCAATTAATATTTTTATTTGTCATTATTTTTACAAACCCCCCCCTTACCAAAAGGAATAATGATGCTTTACACCAAAAGAATGATAAGCATATTGTTAATCTTCTTATCTACAGCATGCTTTGCTTCTACACAAACTACAAAAGTCTATTTATCTGCTGATCAAATTGTTTTTATCGACACGCATCTATTTGTCATGGAGGAAGGTCGCCTGCATTTTGTCAATATAATTGAACAAGATGAACATGGCTTTTTTTATCACAAACAAGCCTTTTACGGCTTCTGTCCGAATGGCCATCCCTATGGACCTGATGGCTCTTGTTTGGGATCCGGCTGCCCTTTCAACTAGAGCAAATGGAATGGAGACTTGAGAGATCAAAGACATCTTAATTCTGTTTTTTATGCTTTATTTCGATAATCATACGGTGGAGGAACTTTTCGAATAGAGAAAAGCTTGCTCATTCAGGTCAATAAGAGCATTTTTAAACACTGAACTTTTATTTTTTGTTAAATGAACATCTTTTTTAAACGGTTTAAGGCTGTCTGCATGTTGACACCACCCCCCAAAATTGGCTTAAAGATATCCCCCATTTTATCGAGACGTTTTAAAATGGTGTGTATATCAAAATCTTTTGGATCTAAACCCGGTTTTACCTCTTCCCACAAAAGGGGCGTAGAAACAAGTGCACCAGGTCGTGGACGCACTGAATAGGGAGCCACAATGGTTTGCAAAGCACGGTTTTGTAGATAATCCAAGTAAATTTTTTTTGGCCTGCTTTGAGGACTTCTCTCGACAGAAGTGATTGTAGGAAATTGCTTGTGTATACATAGCGCAATCACATGGGCAAATTCCTTGGATTGTTCATAGTCATACTTCGCATGCAAAGGGATAAAAATATGCAGTCCTTTTCCACCCGATGTTTTGCAGTAGTTTTTAATCTTCGCTCTTTCTAATAGCTCGTGTGTCGCACTGGCAATTTCTATCACTTTTTCAAATGCGATATCATGAGGATCCAAATCGATAATACAATAATCCGGTTTTTCCAAATTTTTGCAACGCGATGTAAAAGGATGCAAATCAATGGATCCAAGATTCACAGCATAAAGCAGGCTGCGTAGATCTGAAATCATGAGATAATGATCCACTTTCCCCTCGTGCTGAACAGGAAATGTTTTCAACCAATCGGGGTGAGAAAAATCTATATTTTTTTGGTAAAAGTCTTTGCCCTCAATTCCATCAGGAAAACGGTGTAAAGTAATGGGGCGATTTCTAAGGTAAGGCAATAGATAAGGAGCTACTTTTTGATAATACGCAATGAGATCCCCTTTGGTATATTTTTCCTTGGGCCAATACAGCTTATCTAAATTGGTTAGCTCCAATTCTTGTCGTTTACTTGTTCTCCCTTTTTTTTCCTCACTGGCTGTTGGGATTTCCTTTTTAACTTCCTTAGGGTTCTTATCTATTCTTAGGCCTCGAAAAATAGGCTGTCGCATAATGTCATCCTTTGTCCATTCAGCAAATGAAACTTCACATACAAGTTTAGGTTTAATCCAGGTCACAGGCATATTGGGTTTAGGTATATTTTTGAAAGGCGATTTTTTTTGACTCAATGGCAATAGCTGCTTATAAACATCCTCCAACAATTCGTCGGTAAATCCCCCTCCCACATGTCCAACATAATGTAGCTCTCCTTGATCATCATAAACGCCAACTAATAGCGCTCCAAATTTTTTACGGGATCCACGCGGCTCAGTGAAACCCCCAATCACAACTTCTTGTCGCAAGGCTGTTTTAATTTTTACCCAATCTTGACTTCTTCTAGATTGATATGTGCTGGTCACCTTTTTGCCAATAATTCCTTCCAGCTTATTTTTTACAGCTTCTTTATAAAAATCCTCTCCATCCTTCACGATATGATCGCTATAACGAATTAAGGGAAGATTTAACTCCTTTAACAACTTTTTCAAAAGGTTCTTGCGTTCAATAAGGGGAAGATTGCGCAGGTCTTGACCATCTTTATACAGAAGATCAAACACATAATAGTAGAGTACCCCTGCATGATCTTTTTGATAATTTTGCATGAATTGAAAGTCAGATTTACCTGCAGAGTCTAAAACGACTAGTTCACCGTCAAAAATGACTTTGTCCTTCACTTTTTTCAAGCTATCCACAATAACCGGGAAGCGATCATTTAAAAGAATGCGATTGCGTGACTTTAACTGCACATTGTTTGGATCTATAAAGGCTAAGGCCCGATAGCCATCCCATTTGATTTCAAAAAGCCAATCTTCGCTACTGAAAGGATGATCAGCTAATGTGGCCAGCATAGGAGTCACAAATTCTGGCATTTTGACTTGCTTAGCAGGCTTGTCGTGGTCTGTTTCTGTCGCAAAAGCATCTTCTTTTTTAATTAAAAGCCATGCCGTGTCTTCTGCATCTTGCTTGAGCTTTTGAAAAACAAATTCTCCTTGTAGTTTTTCACCATGCAAAATGACGGCAAAATGCCCTTTTTTTAAACCTATTGTGAGATATTTCTCAATTTCCTCTCGCGTGGTTACATGGGGCACCGTATATGTTCCTCGATCCCATATTTCCACTTTACCAGCGCCATAATTGCCTTTGGGAATAGTTCCTTCAAAATATTGATAATCAAGAGGATGGTCTTCCACTTGGATGGCTAGCCGTTTATCATACGGGTCAAGTGAAGGCCCTTTTGGCACGGCCCAACTTAAAAGAACTCCTTTGTATTCTAAACGAAAGTCATAATGTAAGCGCCTTGCGGCATGCTTTTGAATGCAAAAGTTTAAAGCATCAGAACGTTTATTTTTTCCGGCAGAGGGTTCTTTGCTTTTGTTTAGATCTCGTTTAGAGCGGTATTCTCCCAAGCTCATCGATTACATCGCCTTTTTATGCGTTTTTCTAGGCGTTTTTTTTGGCGGATTTTTTTTGCTTTCTAAGCTTGCTTGAAGGAGAGACATGATGTCGTGTACTTTGGTTGATTTGGGTTCTTCCGTTTTAGGGTGTACAGGACGTCCCTTGGCTTTCTGTTTGATAATCTGCTTGATTTCTTCCATGTAGGTATCTTTGAAATCTTGAGGTTCAAAAGGAACGGTCAAGTGATCAATGAGCTGAATGGCGATGTCGATTTCCTTTCCCGTGGATTTCCCCACTGCTGGAATTTTTAGGTCTTCCACTTTGACTAATTCATTTTGGTAGCGCAGCTCATTGAGTATCAGCATATTTTCGTAAACTTTTATCACGGCTAAATGCTCACGATTGCGCAGGATATATTTTGCTAAGCCCACTTTTTTAGATTTTTTTAAAGCTTCACGTAATAAACTGTAGGCACTGAAAGCATTTTTGTCTGGCTCTAAAAAATAAGGTTTCGAGTAATAAATGGTATCTACCTCGTTCTCATCGACAAAATTTACAATTTCAATGGTTTTCGTCTTTTTTAGATTGGCTTTTTCAAAGTCCTTATCATCTAATACAACGTAATCCCCTTTTTCATATTCATAGCCTTTCACAATTTCATTCCAAGGAACTTCCTTGCCTTCAGCTTTACAGATTCTCGCATATCGAATTTGGGAATGATCCTTCTTATGAAGCATCACAAATGAGATCTCTTTGTCATGACTAGCTGTATACATCTGAATCGGGATATTTACTAAACCAAAGCTTAACGCACCTTTCCAAATGGCTCGCATAAATTATCCTTTTTTTGAGAGATATTCAATGATGGCTGGACAAAACTTAGGAAGGTCGTCAGGAGAACGGCTTGAGATAAAATGTTGGTCAACAACAACGGCTTCATCAACCCATTTAACACCCGCATTCACCATGTCATCTTTAATGGATATATAGGATGTACACTTGATGCCATTGATGATTTTTGCAGAGATCGGAATCCACCCAGCATGACAGATAAAGGCGATGAGCTTTTTCTGTTTGTGAAATTGTTGCGTAATTTCCAAAACTTTTGGAAGTTTTCTCAGTTTATCCGGGGCATATCCTCCTGGAATAACTAAGGCAGCATATTCATCCACGGAAACTTGGTCAAAAGCAATGTCTGCTTTGCAAGGATAGGAGTGCTTTCCTGCATAAATAGTCTCTTTTTTTTCTCCCGCAATGACAACCTCTTTTCCCGCTTCTTTTAACCGAAACTTTGGATACTGTAATTCTAAATCTTCGTATTCATCCGCAACAAAGATTAAAATCTTTTGATTTTTTGACTTCATGATGGATCTCTTTGTTTATTGTTTCTTAATTAGCTTAAAACTAAATAAACGGGTCAACTAAGTCAAATATTTTCTTTAAACCTTTTCCAGCTTTGCCGCATATATCCACACCCTTGCGCATAGGGAGCTAGTCGTTTGCGAGCAAACTGGACCCATGATGATTCTGAAATTTGGGTATTAATTTCGACAACCGCATAAGGGACGGTTGATTGCGTTTGAAGCCTGATAGAATCACACAAAAGCTTGATAGCAAATCCTTTGTGCTGATACTGATGTTGAATATAAAAAGCTTGATAGCGAATCATGCCCGGAGAAACACGATGCGTGACTAGCCAACCGACAATTTCTCGATTACAGTAAAGAGCTAAACTATTGAGCGGCTCAATCTTATCCGGTTCATGAAAAGGGGAAATGTAGAAAGGGTATGAACCCTGCTCTTCCAATTCTTTTAGATAAGTAATATCTTCTTTTGGAATATCTTTCCAAAAAACTTCTCGAAATGGCTTTGCAAAAGGTTCGGCGTAATGTTTTAACCAAGGCGGATCAAAAAGAGCTGAGTGGAACAAGTAAAACTGTGCCGAATGAATACTGGGATTCCATCCTTTGGCTACCAAAAACTTTTCGTTGGCTTGGTTTCTATCTGGATCAAAACGAAAAAACAATGAACAAGATTTGCAACCATTTGTGATTAAATCTTGCTCTGCAGACGCAAGTAACTGACTGCCAATTTTACGACCACGATAACTGGGAAGAACCGTAAACGAGTGAAGCTCGGCAAAAAGCACCAAGTTTGTATTAATACCAACAATACTTCCTACTGGATAGATCCCATCAAAGGCAACATAGATCCAACAGCTTTCCTCTTGCTTTTCGGTAAAATAGGCCCAATCCCGAACATCGATTAAAACATTCAATTTTTCAAATTGTTCAGGAGGAAGGGGGAGATCGAACTTTTCTATCCGATACATGTTCTTTCTTTGCTTTCAGGGTTATTTTAACTGATTAACATGTCATTTTTTTAATGGAAAGAGAATAGACTTGATTTACAACTTTTTTTATCTTACAACGCAAAATTTAGGGGAGGAAAAATAAGATGAAGTGGCTGTATTTTGCATTTATTTTGTGTGGTCTGCATATTGAATTAATGGCTGTCCCCGCCCAGATCATTATTATTCGACATGGTGAGAAAACGCCCTTTCAAAAGACCACCTCTTTGGCGCAAAAAGGCAAAGAACGAGCTGCCGCGTTAGTCCCTTATTTTCTTAAGGATCCCACCGTGACGCAGTATGGTCCACCTGTCGCGATTTATGCACAAAATCCAAGTTCGGCGTTTCCCTCACTTCGCCCCATAGAGACTGTCACACCACTAGCAGAGATTCTTCATCTTGAATTAAATAGAACCTATAAGAGTAATGAATTTGTGCCTATGTTGCGTGAAATCATGTCTGAACCTGCCTATGATGGGAAAATGGTCCTCATTTGCTGGCAAAGATATGCCATTCCAATGATTGCTGAATCGCTTGGAATCTCTTCAGCTCCAAAAGAATGGCGAGGAAAGGATTTTGACAGATGTTGGTTGATTAACTTCCACCATCGGGCAGGACCCTCTTTTCAAAATATTCCTCAAAAACTTTTATATGGGGACTCGGATAGATAACCTATCCCGAGCATTGCAACGGGATAGGTCTAAGAATTGAACTAGGCGATTTTTTCATCACCTGATGAACGCTTGATCATCGGCTCTTTTTTGCCCATGACCACATCATAATCAATAACAATCTCTGAAATGGTTGGATCGGACGGTACGTCAAACATAAGATCTCGCATGATATTTTCTAAAATCATACGCAGAGCACGCGCTCCTGTACCTGCTTCAATCGCTTTTTGAGCAATCGCGGCTAAAGCTTCTTCTGTAAATTGAAGATTAACCCCTTCCATTTCAAACATAGCCATAAATTGCTTAGCGATTGCATTTTTAGGTTTACTCAGAATCGAAACCAAATCTGAGACTGTTAATTCATTGCAGTTTGCAATGGAATTAAACCGCCCCACAAATTCTGGGATCATACCAAACTGAATCAGGTCTTCTGGTTCAACCTTCGCTAACAAATCGCTCTTTTTGGTTGGATCGACAGTTTCCTTATCTTTTGTAGTAAAGCCAATTGTACTTCTTCCCAAACGTTTTGCGACAATTTTTTCCATGTTCACAAAAGCGCCACCCACGATAAACAGAATATTTTCTGTATTGACCTTGATGTATTCTTGGTTCGGATGCTTTCTTCCACCTTTAGGTGGTACATTTGCAATCGTTCCTTCCACAATTTTCAAAAGAGCTTGTTGTACACCTTCTCCTGAAACGTCTCGGGTTATCGATACATTCGCGGTGGTCCGATTGATTTTATCGATTTCATCGATGTAAATAATACCTAGCTCTGCTTTGCTGACATCGTAATCTGCAGCTTGCAATAAACGCAGAATAATATTTTCAACATCTTCTCCAACGTAACCGGCTTCAGTTAGTGTCGTTGCATCCGCGATCGTAAAAGGAACATCTAAGATATTAGCCAATGTTTTTGCAATTAATGTCTTTCCAGAACCTGTCGGACCAAACAGCAAGACATTCGATTTGTTAAATTCGATTGCATTGTTGTCTGTGTTGGCTGAACGAATTCGTTTGTAGTGGTTATAAACAGCTACAGAAATCGTTTTTTTCGCATTATCTTGCCCAATGATATACTCATCAAGACGCTCTTTGATCTCTTTCGGCTTTAAAACCTTGAACTCATGGTTGGTTCTCGATTTTTTCTTTTCCAAAATCCCCGAACATAAGCTCACACATTTGTCGCAGATGTAAGCACTTGGACCAGATATTAATTTTTCAACTGCGTCTTCTGTTCGCCCACAAAAAGAACAAGAGATATTTTCTTTATTTGCTTTTTTTGCCATTCTTAATCATTTATGTTGCTGATTTTTTTAACACTTCTATTTTCTTGTGGTTGTCACAACTTCATCAATAATTCCGTACTCTTTAGCTTCCTGAGGGCTCATATAAAAATCTCTCTCAGAATCTGCTGCAATGCGTTCAACAGATTGACCTGTTGCACCCGCCATGATTTCATGCAATGAGCGTTTGAGAACCAAAATTTCTTTGGCTTGTAACATAATATCGGAAGAAGTTCCACCCACACCTCCAGAAGGCTGGTGAATCATAATACGACTATTCGGAAGAGCAAAACGCTTTCCTTTTGTCCCCGCCATCAGCAGCAAAGCTCCCATCGAAGAAGCTTGGCCAATGCAATAGGTATTCACATCACAAGTCATCCAACGCAATGTATCATAAATAGCCAATCCAGATGTGATGTAACCACCCATTGAATTGATATAAAGATGGACGTCTTTTTTGGGATCTTCCATCTTTAGAAATAGGAGCTGCGCCACAACAATATTCGCTACTTGATCCGTGATATCGGTGCCGATAAATACAATGCGGTCTTGAAGCAAACGGGAAAAAATATCCATCGAGCGCTCGCCTCGCGCTGTATCTTCAATGACATAAGGCGTTAGAGAGTTAAAAGGTCTTTTATCTGACATAGCGAATCCTTAGCGTGCTGTTTGAATGATGCCTTTGTTGTACATGAATTGACTATTTTTTTGCTACGATGCAAATTGAAAAGTTAAGATCTTCATTTTCAATTTGCTAAGCAAGATCAATTTTTCTGCGCTTGTTCAACAAGGAAGTCCTTGATTTTCTTTGACATCAAAAGCTGGCGAACACGGTTATGCATTTCAGGAGAATTGAGCAAACCACGTGCGTCTGTCAAAGAGCCTGAATATTTGTAAATTTGTGCAAATAATTCTCTAACAACTTCTTCATCAGATACTTGAACGTTAAATTTCTGAATGAGTTCGTTCTCCAAAAAGATCAAGCGGATCGAATCTGTGCATTCTTTTTCAATCTGTTCGCGCATTTCTTCAATTTTTTTCGAAGCTTCAGAAGAAGATAAACCTGTTTCTTTTAATTCTTCAGTTTTTTGAGTAATAATCCGTTTGAGCTCTTGTTTAACGATAGAAGCAGGAACTTCAAAAGGATATTTCTCTAAAAGAATAGGAGAAATCTGTTCTCGAAGCACAAATTTGGACTCTTCTTCAGCGTTTTTGTTGAGTTGGTCTTCAATTTTCTTGCGCATATCTTCTAGGCTTTCAGCACCGGATTTCTTGGCGAATTCATCGTTTAACTCAGGAAGAATCGCCGTTTTTATCTCTTTAATTGTAATGCGTACATGAACAGGAGGCTCTTGATCTGCCGCTTGCGCTTCAACGCTTTCACCGGTCTTATGACCGACTATAGCGGTTTTAAACCACTCAGCCATATTTTGTTCATCGACTTTAAAAGAAGCATCAGCATAATAAACTTGCTCTGGATTTTCGACGGAGCAAGCATCAACCACCACTGTATCTCCTTCTTGAACAGGACGATCTGTAACAACATTCCAATCAGCATGGTGGATACGTACATTTTCAAGAGCTTTATCAATATCTGCTTCTGTAATATCTTTTTTCTGAGCAGATTTTAGTTCTAAAGATTTTGGATCAACTTCAGGAATCTCGGGTGCAGATTCAAAATCAATGAGTAGGTCAGCTCCCGCTTCAAGAGAAACATTTTTAACTAAAGCTTTTTGAACACTTTCTTTTGTAAAAGGGTAAATCCGTGTGATATCCATGAATTCACGTAGGGCACGGTTTAACAAAATATCGCGCCATTCTTTTTCAACGTGCGGGTGGAAATTTTGCAAAATCATCGCAGAGGGGACTTTTCCCTTACGAAAACCTGGCATAGAGACTTCTTTGGATATTGCTTTAATTGCTTCTTGATAAGCAGCTTGAGTTGCTTGAGGTGTGACATGAACATCTAACTTCACCAGACATCCATCTTCTTTTTTCAGAGAGATTTTTACATGTTCATTGCTGACTTCTGTTTGATTATTAGACACCATAACCTCATATTTTGGAAGTTTGTTTGAAAGCACATCTTAGCAAGTGTGCTTGAATCATACTCTTAAGAGAAAGCGGGTGATGAGGCTCGAACTCACGACCCTCACGTTGGCAACGTGATGCTCTACCACTGAGCTACACCCGCATATGAAAAATCGCAAAGCGGGTGATGAGGCTTGAACTCACGACCCTCACGTTGGCAACGTGATGCTCTACCACTGAGCTACACCCGCACACTTTGCGTTATATTTGATATTGTATGGACCTGTAAGCGGGTGATGAGGCTCGAACTCACGACATTCACCTTGGGAAGGTGACGCTCTACCAACTGAGCTACATCCGCAATTACGTCTAAATCAAATCCTGGCAGTTATTTTCACAACTTGTTACTTGATTTAAGCGACGAGTATAGGAGTGCTCGATTTTTTCGGCAACATTTTTTGATCAACGTTTAAAAAAGAATGAAAAAAAGTGTCGGTTCTAAACCAAAGAATGGAGGAAACTTTGACCTAGAACCGACGGTGGGGAATTTAAGAATTTGCTTCTTTAAACTTCACCATAATGACAGTATTGATTATCTTTCAAGATTTTTTTAGATATTTTCACACATCACTAATATTCAATGTATTTTTTTAAATATTTTTCTAACGTATTTATCTTCATTTGATTATACAAAAGCCCCCCTAACTTATCCCCACCCCTCCAACAAGCATAAAAACTAAATTAAATTAATCGTAAACAACTTACATTCTTAAACTAATTTTGTAATCAATCATTCTACTTGAAATTAACTCGCACAAATTGAAGATTTACACTAAATATAAAATTGCCCATTCAAAAAAAAATCTCAGAAAAAGAATCGATATTTTTTTTACCCTCTTCGCTTTTTTTGATTGCGTTCACATGGGAAAAAAGCTAAAAGATAGTGAAAAACCGCAAAGTTTCACTAAATTTCCCATTGTATGAGCGCTTAAAGGCTCTTTTAACCTAAATTTTCAGAGAGTGACAATGCTAAATTTTCGCAAATTAAAAAAAGACTATTCGCCCAATATTTTAAACGAAGGAAAGGATTTGAACGCCAAGGGCATGGTTGTTTCTGCAAAAATTGTCAGTCTCAGCCCCCAAAACGTTCGAATTAGTTGTGGTGTCTTAGGCGCCTTCGATAATAAATATCAATGCGAAATTGAGATTAGCCGACACGACTCGACCACATTGGATTCCGATTGTGATTGCCCCTATAAGTATGATTGCCAGCATCTGGCCGCCGTACTTTTTTACCTCGAAGAACAATTCGATGGAATGGTTGTCGAATATTCTAAAGAAACAGACTTAGAAAAAGCACACACTTTTAATGAGAAAGAAAAAGATACCCTTCGCAAAACATTCAAAGAAGCCGCACAAAAAGAGGGCGTTAGAAAAGGAAAGAAACAACAAAAAGAGCTTTTAGAAGAGTATATCGGCGCTTCGCAAGTTTTAGGACAATCCCCTTTCTTTCTACCTGAAGAAGAACTAACTTTAGATAAAGCGGAATTGGCCGTTGTCTTTACAACAGCTGGAAATGCTGCAGATGCTTTCCATGCAGCCGAAATCCAACTCGCCTTGCGCCTCCCTTTCCGATCAAAACCTTTAATCATTCCTGTCATTCGCGATTTTTTAAATGCTGTGCGGTATAGCGAACCCCTTTATATTGGAAATAAACGCTATTATTTTACCCTACAATCTTTTGATGAAGAAAGCGCCTTTCTCCTTAAAAGCATCATGGATTTCGCCCGCTTTCCCGATGTTGTTGCCGATCGCGCACAGCGCCTTGCGACCCTCGACAGTGAAACTTTTGGAACAATTTTGGCACAGATTTATGAATCCGTTATGCAACGCTTAAGCACAACAGGCTCCGTCTTAGCAGATGATTCCAAGCAGAAAACCATGCCATGTCTCTATAGTGGAAGCTTAGAAGAGCCGCTTCGACTCTCCCCTGGCCCCGCAAACCTTCAATTTGAACTCGAATATTTTACTGCACCAGACCCCAAAATTCTCTTTAAACCAACCCTTCTAATCGACCAAGGAATCGTTACGCTACAAGAAGCTCGCCTTTTCGAATGCTGCAAACCAGGCATGATTTTAAATCATACTTACTATCGATTCCCTACCCTAATCAAGCGCAAACATTTGCGCAATATTTCAGTTGTCAGAGATATCACCATCCCAGAACCTTTATTCGGCACATTTGTAGAAAACTCCCTACCCGAACTCATGCGATTTACTCATGTCAGCAACGGTGAGATCATTGAAAAGTTTGTGACACTTCCTTTTACAGGAAAGCTTGTTGCCGAATGTGATATTCACTATCTCAACGGCGTTTTAGAGGCAACAGTCGAGTTTGTTTATGGGCAAACAAAGGTCCCTTCCTCTTCGAATCAACTCACCATTCAGGAGATAATGTCTTTCGTTAAGCCGGAAGGAATTTTGGCTCGCAATTTAACAGAAGAGCAAAAAATCCTAAATGATCTCTTCCAAGACTTTGTCTATGATGCCTCACAACACTGCCATGTATGCAAATCTGATAAAAAAATTGTCGAATTTATGACCGAAGTCATTCCACGTAACCAGAGTCGAGTTAAATTTAATTGCCCATCTAACTTACTTGACCAGTTTATCTACGACAACACCAAGTTTAAATTGCACCTTTCTGAAACAGAGAGAATGGATACCTATAAAGTTGATCTTAAAGTCGATGGCTACCTAAATGGCGTGACGATTGACTTACTTTGGGAATGTCTATCTTCTAAGAAAACATTCATCGAACTTTCTCGTGGGAAAACATCCAAAAGAAAAACGCATGCCGACGACGAGAGCAATTTCAAAACGCTTAAAATTCTCGTGCTAGATCTCGATAAATTGGCTCCAGTCGTTGAAATATTCGACGAGCTAGGCATCAATCTTCTCACGAATCACGAAGAAGAAAGACCTTTATGGAGTTTAGCAAGCTTGGATGCAAGCAGTTTTGAGGGGCTTCCAATTGCGTTTTCAATGACAGATAGATTACGTGAAGTTCAGCAACAAATGCTTGGAAAACAGTCATTTAACGCCCAACAGGTTCCAGAAGTCATCAATGCCAAATTGCGCGAATACCAAGTAGAGGGAGTCAACTGGCTTGAGCGACTACGCCACATGCACTTGAACGGAATTTTGGCTGATGATATGGGTCTCGGAAAAACACTGCAGGCAATTATCGCGGTGACTCAAAACAAAATTGATTATCCCGATTCAATCTCCATCGTCGTTTGCCCGACTTCCTTGGTTTACAACTGGCAAGAAGAATTTTCTAAATTTAATCCTCAGCTAAAAACTTTGCCTGTTGATGGCTCGCCAGCTCAACGCAAAAAGCTGATTAAAAACATGAAAAACTTTGATATCATCATTACATCTTATACCCTGCTACAAAAAGATATTGAGCACTATCAAAGCCTTAAATTTAGATATTGCATTCTCGATGAAGCCCAGCACATCAAAAACAGGGGAACGCGCAACGCGAAATCGGTCAAAATGTTGCAAGCCGCCCATCGTTTAGTCTTAACAGGAACACCGATTGAAAATTCATTGGAAGAACTTTGGAGCTTATTTGACTTCTTAATGCCTGGATTATTAAGTACTTTCGATAGATTCGTGGAACGCTATATTCGCAATCCACATACTAATCAGGGGAAAAATCTAGAAATCTTACGTCGCAAAGTTTCTCCTTTTATCTTGCGTCGTATGAAGCAAGACGTTTTATCTGAGCTTCCACCTTTATCCCAAATTGTGTATCATTGCCACCTTTCGGAAACGCAGCAACAACTTTACCGTTCTTATGCACAATCCGCACGCGAGGAACTCTCTCAGCTTGTCAGCAAAGAAGGATTTGATAAAGTCCAAATCCACGTATTGGCAACTCTGACACGTTTGAAACAAATTTGCTGCCATCCTGCGATTTTTGCTAAGGAGAAACCCGAAGGAGGCGACTCTTCCAAATACGATATGTTGATGGAACTTATTCCTACACTCATCGAAGGAAAGCATAAGACCGTTATTTTTAGCCAATACACGCGCATGCTTAATATTATCCGCGACGATTTATCCTCACAAGGTATTCCATTTGAATACTTAGATGGATCGAGCAAAAATCGTTTGAATATTGTAAAAAAATTCAACGAAGATGAAAATATCCCCATCTTCCTTGTTTCCCTGAAAGCTGGCGGTACGGGTCTTAACTTGATCGGTGCGGATACAGTTATCCACTATGATATGTGGTGGAACCCCGCAGTTGAAAATCAGGCCACAGACCGCGTGCACCGCTTAGGACAAAAGAAATCCGTGTTGTCTTATAAGCTGATTACCTTGGGAACCATCGAAGAGAAAATCTTGCAACTTCAACAACAAAAAGAAGGCCATGTCAAAAAAGTTGTCAGCTGCGATGAAGAAGCAATTGCCAAATTGACTTGGGAAGAAGTGTTGGAACTTTTGCAAGTTTAACTTAATCAGATTCACTCTTTGGAATAAATTATGAGTAAAAAAAATCAATCTGGATTGAAAGAGTCATTCGACACAATGTACCGCTCTGCTTTCGGGCAGCTCAATAAATTTAGAGGGGCATTTTCAAATGACATCGGGATCGATCTAGGAACTGCCAATACCCTTGTTTTCGTTAGAGGCAAGGGTATTGTGCTTGCCGAGCCTTCTGTTGTGGCAGTTGACTCTTCCACAAACGAAGTTTTGGCTGTCGGCCATAAAGCGAAGGATATGCTAGGCCGCACACCCCGACGTATTCACGCAGTGCGCCCAATGAAAGATGGGGTAATCGCAGATTTTGAAATTGCAGAAGGCATGTTAAAAGCATTAATTAAGCGCGTGACCCCTTCGAGAAGTTTATTTAGACCCAAAATTCTCATCGCCGTTCCTTCTGGAATTACAGGTGTTGAGAAACGAGCTGTAGAAGATGCCGCGTTGCATGCCGGAGCTCAAGAAGTAATTCTCATTGAAGAGCCTATGGCAGCAGCAATCGGTGTTGACCTGCCCGTTCATCAACCAGCAGCCAGCATGATTATTGATATTGGGGGCGGAACTACCGAAATCGCAATCATCTCTCTTGGGGGAATTGTAGAATCTCGCTCTCTACGTATTGCTGGAGATGAATTCGATGAATGTATCATTAATTACATGCGCCGCACTTACAATTTAATGATTGGGCCTCGTACGGCTGAAGAAATTAAAATGACCATCGGTTCTGCCTATCCTTTAGGGGAAAATGAGTTAGAGATGGAAGTCCGTGGGCGCGATCAGGTTGCAGGTCTGCCTGTCACAAAACGGATTAACTCTGTTGAAATTCGAGAATGCTTAGCTGAGCCGAATCAGCAGATCATCGAACATGTAAAGCTCACGTTAGAAAAATGCCCTCCAGAACTTGCAGCCGACCTTGTCGAAAGAGGGATGGTCATTACAGGTGGCGGAGCTCTAATGAAAGGATTAGATAAACTGTTAATCAAAGAAACAGGTCTTCCCGTTATTACAGCCCCCAATCCCTTGCTCTCTGTTTGCTTAGGAACAGGCAAAGCTCTAGAGTACTTGGATAAATTTAAAAAACGTAAAGCCATGGCAAACGCTTAATTGGACAAACCAATCTTCGTATAGGCAACTGTAAAGGAATGAAATGACTCTTAAAACCGATACTCTTGAGCAATGGACAACCAACCAAACCCTCATTCAGTGGATTCAAGAAGCTGTCCAACTTTGCCAACCTGATCACGTCCATCTTTGTGATGGTTCTGAAGAAGAATACGAAATACTTTGCCAAGAAATGATCGTAGAAGGCAAATGGCAACGATTGAATCCAGAGCGCCGACCAAGAAGCTACGTATGTAGCTCAGATCCTGCGGACGTGGCACGTGTCGAAGAACGAACATTCATTTGCTCTGAAAAGAAAGAGGACGCAGGCCCCACAAATCATTGGAAAGATCCCAAAGAAATGCACGGAATCCTACAAAATTTGTTTAAAGGATGCATGATTGGAAGAACGATGTACGTGATCCCTTTCAGTATGGGGCCTTTGGGCTCAAACATTGCACACATTGGTGTTCAGATTACGGATTCTCAGTATGTCGTTTGCAACATGCGCATCATGACACGCATGGGTAAAAAAGTATTAGATGTTTTAAGAAATGATCATTTTGTTCCCTGTATGCATTCGGTCGGCTATCCTTTAACAGATGGAAAAAAAGACATCCCATGGCCCTGTCATCCCACGGAGAAATATATCGTCCAATTTCCTGAAAAGCGTTCGATTTGGTCTTATGGGAGTGGCTATGGAGGCAATGCCTTATTAGGAAAAAAATGCTTTGCTTTACGCATCGCCTCTGTGATGGCTCGGGATGAAGGCTGGTTAGCCGAACATATGCTCATTATGAGCCTCACAAATCCTCAAGGAGAAAAAAAATATATCGCCGCGGCTTTCCCTAGTGCATGTGGAAAAACAAATCTAGCGATGTTAACTCCCACCCTTCCAGGTTGGAAAGTCGAAACTGTTGGCGATGATATAGCTTGGATGAAATTTGGTGAAGATGGACAGCTTTATGCCATCAACCCAGAAGCAGGTTTTTTTGGAGTCGCTCCCGGAACTTCGATGCAATCAAATCCCAATGCCATGAAAACCATTAGTCGAAACGCTATTTTTACCAACGTCGCTCGCACAGATGATGGAGATGTTTGGTGGGAAGGGATGACAAAAAATCCTCCTGCCCATCTAATCAACTGGTTAAATCATGAATGGACGCCCAATTCAAAGGAAAAAGCAGCCCATCCAAATGCCCGTTTTACTGTACCAGCCTCTCAATGTCCTATCATTGATCCCACTTGGGAAGACCCAAAAGGCGTCCCAATTTCTGCGATTCTTTTCGGTGGACGACGTTCATCAGTTGTGCCTCTTGTTTACGAATCATTTGATTGGAGCCATGGCACATTTCTTGGAGCAAGTGTTTCCTCTCAAACAACTGCCGCCGCGGCAGGTGAAGTGGGAAAACTACGCCACGATCCTTTTGCCATGCTTCCGTTTTGTGGATATCATATGGGCGATTATTTTGGTCATTGGCTCAATATGGGTCATTCCAAAAAAGCAAAAAAACTTCCTAAAATATACTATGTCAATTGGTTTCGCCAAAACGCGAATGGCGAATGGTTGTGGCCAGGCTTTGGAGAAAATAGCCGCGTTCTTAAATGGATATTTGAAAGAACATCCGGAAAAGGAAAGGGTGTTGACACTCCTATAGGAGTGACTCCAACTCCCGATGGTTTAGACTTGACAGGATTGAATATTTCAGACGAAACAATCAAAGCATTGTTGCATGTCAACAAAGACGAATGGAAAAAAGAAGTAACAGAACTTGCGGATTACTTTAAATTATTCGGGGATAGACTTCCAAAAGGTATTCACGATGAACTCCATGCCCTAGAACAAAGATTAAACTCTGCATAACGACACTTACATTTGGCTCTCTCTTTACCCATGTCCACGACTAAAAAATACTTAAATCAAATTCGAAGATTAAGCCAGGCACTCATTGTCAGTTTTGCCCTCAATATTGGCCTAACGGCCTTATTTGTCTATTGGTTTGTCAAAGAGCGTCCTCCCACCCCCTATTGTGAATTAAAACCCGCCGATTTGCGATCTGAGCAGCCTCCCTTAGCGATGGACAAAAGCAATGGGGAATTGATTCGACATTTCCAAAAAATGTCTCTACAGCAACTTTTAACAAAACTTGGAAATAATCAACTTGTCGAAAATGGATACACACAAAGAGATCTAGCTGTTGCCAGCCTTGTCACTTTTCATCATTTTGATCTCACTAAAGCTCTGTTAGGGCTTCCTCAACCCATGCAACAAAGAACAATTGTTTTTGATAATGCACCTGGAAAGAAAACCGGAAAAATTGATGTGTATCCAGGTCTAACCGATGTGCATTACCAAGCCATCATGCGCTATGCGCTCACGGAACAATGGCCGATGACCTCAGAAGGGCTGTTTCTTTTATTACAAAAAGCTAAAGGTAAGTATGATCCTTCTTTAGCTGATGCGTTTTACTTAACACAGGAATTCCTTGCCGTTGAAATGCTTTTCAATAGAGCAGAGGTCGTGATTCAAAAGAAAGAGTTATTGCAAATTTTGATTGAAGGCAACTGGTCTTTGCTCTCAACTTTTTTGCAGCAACAAAAAGTCTCTCAGGATCTTTCTGCCGCTCGTAGACAACGATTTTTGCTCGATTATATCCAGCAACACTCCTCTGCAGCGGCCCAATTGATTTTAAAAACAGATGGCCTATTTGCTCTGAAAAAACTGAACGATAGCCATGTATTAGAAATTTTACATTTGTTAAAAGAAAAAACTCCCCTAGCAAAGCAATTCGCACTCGCGCTTCTGACCAGTCCTAGAAGTGATGCTGTGTGGGAGCTTGCGGCTCGCCATCTCTATGAGCAAGCTGGAGAACCCATCCCTGAAAAGTATCAGCATCACGCTGCATTATCTCGTTTTATCCCTCAAAAAAGTATTATTCAAAATGAGGATGAAATAAAGACCAAAGAGCCCCCTGTAAATCCTATTCCCGAGAAAACAGTGAGCACTAAAGAGATTCCAGTGGCACCCCCTATCTCAGTAAAATATCCTTCTCCCCCACCCCATAAGGAAGTAGCCAAAAGAACAAAACCGATCCCGCAAAATCGTTTATACATTGTGCAAGAAGGTGATACTCTTTGGAAAATTGCGGGACGCTTTAAGATTGATGTTGAGACATTAAAAAAACACAATCGATTAAAATCCGATGCTTTAAAAGTTGGAGAGCCCCTAAGAATCCCCACTTAGACTAATGACACAACCTTTTTAAATTAATAAAAAAATTTAAATCAACATTTATTTAAATAGGCATTCTTCCTGAAAATACCAAGAAAAATAAAAAAGTAGGCAAAAAATATTAAAGTCAAGGTATACTGCGCTCATACAAACTACTTGTCATAGCATATGCATAGAGAGGTGAAAACGATGACAGTTTTAATCGACACAAAAAAATTCGATGGTTACCTAGACCAGGTTCAACAATATGCAATCCGCTTAAATAAAGAAGAAGGTGTTCTTGAAGAACTATTAAAATTTATCGAAGATCAACAGCTAGAATGGGCTGAAGACCACTCCTATCAGGAATTCTTTAAAGGAGAATCCGCATTCTTTAAGCAAGAATTTGATCAGGCCTTGAAACATTATTTGCAAGCCAGAGCAATTCCTCTCTTTCAATTCTTTTGCTATCGTGCTTCAGCCTTTGTATCGAAGTCTATAGGGAATCAAGAAAAAGCCATTAGCTTCAGTCGAAAAGCCCTTAAATTCTTCCCTAATGATTATCCCTTACTGACGCTTCTTAAGGAATTATTAACTTCCGATTCCCATCGAGAAAGTGCCCAAGAAATTCATCTGAAATTACAAGCTTTAGAAAATGGAGATTCCCCTTCATCTCTTTTATCGAATATAAATGAGCCAACAATCCCGATGGGAGAGAAAACCGTGCATGAACTCAATCATATTTTTGAAAGCCACTCGAGTAACTCAGAAGATTTATTTTTGGAAGAAGAAGAAAAACCTTTTAACTCTTTTGCCATTCCTGTTGGAGAAGTCACGACAGCCCCTTCAGTAGCTACAACAGAAGAATTCATGACAAAAAAAATAGAAGTGGATTCAGAAAAGGAGCAATCTTTGAGACATCACATTCAAACCTTTAACGATATGCAAGCAAAATCATTGAGCGACTATATCGAGTCATTCCATAGACGCCCGCCCGTTGAGAATTGCAGCCTATTTCTTTTAAGTGGAAACATACCTTCTATTCTTCCTTTTTTGACAACAGAGCCCCACCAAAAAACCGGCTTTTACTTGCGTTGGAATGATAAAGGAATCGTTGTTAATCCCGGCAAACATTTTTTAAATGATTTCCATGAGCAAGGCTTACACATTCGTGATATTGATTATGTGATAGTCACGCAGGATCAGCCTCTTTGCTATGCTGGTATCAAAGAAATCTATGACTTAGCTTATCAAATCAATCGTTTAGATGCAGAACCAAAAGTCATTCATTATTATTTAAATCAAAAAGCTTACCAAGAGCTTTCTCTTATTCTAAAACCTCACTTTAAACAAGAGCGAAACACACTTCATAGCCTTGAGCTGTTTGTGGATTCTTCGGATATAGAAAAAGTGGAGCTCCATCATGATATTGTGTTACACTACTTTCCTGTATCAAAAGGAAAACAAGACACTTCTCATGCATTAGGGATTCGTCTTGATTTAAGACTCTCAGAAACTCCCTATTCAGAAATCAAATGTGGATATGTATCAGGTGGTGCATGGTCTTCTTCTTTCTCAAACTTCTTGAAAAATTGCGATGTGATTCTAGCTGGTTTCGGAAATACGTCCTCTCCTGATTATGGAAAACAAGTCTTTAATGAAGATAGCCTTGGCTATTTTGGTAGCTCCACATTGTTAGAAGAAGCACAACCTCACCTTTTCCTATTGACAGAGTTTGAAGGTAAAGAAGGAGACATTCGATTAGAAGTCGTCAGAAAAATGCGTGCAGAATGTAAAAACCAAACGGTCATTTTGCCTGCAGATTGCAGTCTCGTTGTTCACTTAAAAAAACATCTCATCCGATGTTCTTTAAGTAAAAGATGGGTGATACCTAACGAAATTCGAGTCTTTAAGTCTCCCCATGCATTTGATAGACTTTCGTACATTTCTGATTGTTATTACCTTTAAGAAAGATTTCTGCCACTGGAATTTTCGAGTGGCAGAAAACGTTTTTCACAGAATTCCTTCATCATCTTTCTTATTAAGCTCAATATTAATTGTTGCTTTGAAGGTGGCATCTTCTCAAATATTCCTGAATCCCGAAGATCTTCTATTACAGCGCTTTGGATAGATTTACAACTTGGCTTTTCGAGAGAAGCATTCATTTTTTCAATTGCCATATTGTAGAGCTGAGTATGTGTTAAACAATGATATCGCCCCTCATTTTGCAGTAATCCTTCAACCTCTTGATAAAGCAAAGTTCCAACTAATCCATAGTGATTAAACATACGCGAGATTAAATGCCTTAAGCAAGATTCCTGCGGAAATGTCTCTAATATTTCAGAAAGAACTCCTAAATATTCATAAATTTCATGTTTTTCCCATCCTGGCACGTCTAAAAAAATGAGCCCTTCATAATTAATCGCAAAAATAAAATCTTTTCCTTCTTCAAAGTAATGATTTTTGGCCAAATGCAAAAGCTTTAATACACGCTCTTTGCGCTTATAGACATCACCTCCAAGCAGCCCATCCACGGCGAGGTGAAGAAACGTATCTCCTTTATATTCGTGAATATATGAAACATTATTCATTCTGAAAGCCAACATATCTGGACTAAAATGATCCGGATTTTTTTTCCATTTCTCCCACATATACGAAATATAAGAAGAGTGATCTTGTTCACAATAAAATAGTTGTATACGGGGATCATTAATCTGAAAAATAGACATAAAATCTCACTTAATAAATTAAAAATTAAATAAATGTTATAATAACTGTATCTATACCAACATTTTTAATAAAAGTTTGTTTATGGATACACATAATATTCATTCGAATGGTTCTGAATGGCTATATCCTTCAATTCAAAAAAAAGAAGGAGAGCCTTCTCATTTAATAGAAAATGAAAATTCGTTAAAAGATTTTGAGTTTCAAAAAGTCATTTCGATTGATGCTGGTTATTCTTTGATTGAGCGGATGCACGATCTTTTTTCTAAACAAGTACAACATTTGCCTCCAGAGCGTCAAAATGATGTCCATCACATATTTAAAACTAAAAAAGAGCAATTTCAATCACTTTTAGCCAATCAAGCTGAAAAATATAATACCGCTAGTGAGGCAAATCTATCGACAAGAAATTTTTACAAAAACTGGAAGCAAAAAAAAGCATTCGAAAAAGATATGGATAAAATGATTATCCATACATGCGAACAAGCCTTAAAAGCTGCGGGACCAGATGCTGCTCGACAAATCAAAGCCCAATTGGGCGCAACATCGAGTTCATTAAAAAAAGCCATTTCAGCTCAAATGGTTGCTTTAAGGACTGTGGCCGCTAGCGATTTAAATCGGAATAATCAAACTTTACGAGCAAAATTTGAAATTCCTCTGATTTCATCGCAAGGAGAAAAGACACAAGTTTTTTATGATGAAGCCAAACGAATCGATACGAGTTCATTTCTGATACGTCAAGCCGATTTGCAAGAAACGGAGCTCAAATCCCTCCTAGCAAAAGCATCTTCTCAAATGGAAAGAAAAAAAATTCAATCTCGTTTAAATGAGGTTCAGGAGAAAAAACAAAACTACATCAAATTATCTCAAGGAGATGCGTGGCGCTCTAGTGCGGAATCCAATATCGGTGTGCACGAAAAACTTGAAATGAGCACCAACCC
This sequence comes from Parachlamydia acanthamoebae, assembly GCF_000875975.1. Classification (NCBI taxonomy): domain Bacteria; kingdom Pseudomonadati; phylum Chlamydiota; class Chlamydiia; order Parachlamydiales; family Parachlamydiaceae; genus Parachlamydia; species Parachlamydia acanthamoebae. Next base: position 46,404 of record NZ_BAWW01000007.1, read on the forward strand.
TTGGATTGAAAAGATTTATCTTCCCCCTCAATCTTCTCACCCGCTGACGCCCTTTCAAGTGGGACGTTCAGGTGTTTTCGGTTTCAACGCAAGCCCAAAAACCAACATTCAAGAACTGATTCAAAAAAATGCACAAAAACCCTCTGAAAAACTTCAAAAAGAAATTGACCGAAGAGAATCTATGCTCCGATCTCAACTCGGAGCAATGCTTTCTGCCCAAGCTGAAACGCTTGCTGAAGGCATTCAAACGTCTCTAACAAATGGAACTCCTAATTTATTTTACGATACCAAAACGTTCCCCTATACCCAAATGTCCTTATTGCATTTTACCGGAAATGAACCAAATCTCCTGACAGATATGGAATGGATTTTTAATCAAATTGAGGGAAAAGAACTAATTTTTGATGGAAAATCTGGATTTGATACCGCAGGCAATCTACACATTCCCAATCCTGTCTATGATGCAATGAATACGCCCTTAAAATTAAAAATTCAGCCTTCCTTGTATAATTTTAATGTGCAGGGAGATACGTTTGCGACGAAAAAAACCAAGTATAAAGAAGTAAATGAAAAAGCATGGAGCAATACTCAAAAAAAATACAAAACATATACAAACTGGTTGTCTGGATTGCATCAAGCAGGGAAACTTTCGAATGCCCTGTACGAAGAACAATTAAGCTCCTTAAATGACCTCAAAACAAAAATAGAACTTCAATTGAATAAGCAAAGCTCAAACTATCAAATTGCAGCGGATATTTCTGAACTTGAGCGGATGATGAATTCTTCTTTAGGGATAAACTGTAAAAGTGGAAAAGACCGCACATCTTATTTAATTAATGTGCTGATTAATCGGCATATTGGAAAACATATCGAAAAAAATTACCCTTTGTACCCTGAAGAACTAGGTGAAATTAAAAAAAATCTAGCCGCTCAAGTGGCTCACAAAGGTGTCGGATTGCATATTACCGGGTTAAATATTGGATTTAAAGCCTTTAAAATTACGCGCTTCAGCGTGGAAGGAATGCGTCTGAATGAAAGGTTAAAGCTTTATCTACTCGCATTTAAATTACGTTAAACTAAAGACTTCATCATTGTGTCAAGGCCAACACACGTATTCTCCAACTCTAACGGATAATTCGCCTTTATCTCACTTGTCTCCCCAGGTCTTTTCGCTGTGGAGAATCGATTCACTGGAATCTCAGGGGAAAAGCGCTTTGTAAAAATGCAAAAATCTCTCACATCAGATTTCACTGCTTGAGAATGATTGACTTTGATCACCATTTCAAAGTTCTGATTAAAAGGAAAAAAACAGACAAATTTTGCACCTTGATTGGGTTGAACTCCAGAGACAAGACCTTTCATCTTCGCTAAAATTTCATCGGGAGATTTCGCCACCCGTTTCAAAACATGCTCCCTTAAATTCATTCCAGGCTCTAATATAGCCTTAGGAAGCATTTTTTCCCATAAGCTGTTATCACTTGCCAACCGCCTCCATTTTTTGCAAACCTCTGCACATCTTGCAATTTCAGGAATTGGTAAAAATGTTAAAATTCCTAAAGCCATTTCTTCTGGCAAATAGGTCAAAGGATCTAATCGAACAGTCATTTTTGATCATCCTGCAATAAGTGGATGGAAATTCTATGCTAACAATCGATTAAATTCAATCTTCGAACCTTAAACTTTTTGAATATCATTCTTAAATTCAAATACATGGTTACATTCGAGTATCTTTTTGAATATTTTCTTTTCAAATCCGTTGAAAAAAATTATAAACAGGCTAAGCATAAGGGAGGGATCTAATGACTTTCGAGAAGGTTGACCATACATTGGAAGAACATGTGCAAAAACTGATCGCATCTGATGAAAGTCATTTGACTCAACAGGCTTCTCATCTAACCTCCCAAGAATTGATCTATGCACTCTCTTTGCTAGGGGAAGGAAAAGAGGAATTTTGGAAACAAAAAACAAGAGCTCTAATCAATGGCCTATTCAGTCGCCAAAGTTTGGAACAAGCAGGACACGCTTTAAATGTAGAACAACTCCTAGACTTATTTCAACATCGACAGATTTTGGAGACGAAGGAGCTGTGGAAAATATCTCCTATCATTGTGGGAATTCGCCCCTCTGTTTTTCGAGAACTTTTAACAAAAGCTACTCCGCATGAATTACAGATATTCAAACAAGAAGGCATGACTGAGCCTGTCCAGCACCACATTACACTTTTAACCCAAGATCTTCTTTACGAAATTGACGATCTGCTGAGCCATTCCTTTCATTTGGAAATGGAAATTAATTCTTTAGATGTTTCGGCTGCTTCAGATGACCTTAATGCATTTATCGACCGCATTCAAAGAACCTCCCAAAAATTTCAAGGTTTTTTAAATTTATTAAATGCGCTTCTAGAAATAACCTGGAATACTTCGCGTATCGATTTAATTGAAAAACTAACTTTTGCTAAGACCTCAATCCAAAAAGTAATAAATCAGCTAGGTCAACCGGGAGATGACAACGCCCCCCAAACTGGCCTATTTGCTAAAGTCGTTCATCATTTCGAGAACATCTTTAAACCAGAACATGCGTTAATCACTTTAGAAAATTTTGATGAAGATATCCCCGTTTTGGAAGCTTTAACAAAATTTTCTATGTGGTATGTGGTGGATTATTGGGAATTAGGACTATTGCCTAACGTTAAGCAACGAGAACAATTAAACCTCGATCCCACAATCTATTCCGAAAAAGAATGTCTGGATTATCGGGAACAGCTTTTAAAAGAGATTTCGCAAAATTTAGAAAATAAGGGCTTAAGAACTGTGCGCGATCTCAAAAAGCATCGCATTTTTTCAAAAAAAGCCCTATTGGATTATCTGCATAGCTAATATTGATTAGCTATGCAGCGCTAGAGAACCTACTGTGATTTCAAAGTATTGACATGATTCATAAGATCAGCAAAAACTTGCTCAGGAGATCTTTCCCCATTTACTGGAATCAAGACGTTTCTTTTCTGATAAAACTCCACCAACGGAGCAGTTTGCTCATGGTAGACTTTTAATCTTTGTTGAACAACATTGGGATCGTCATCTGACCGACGAACAAGCTCGCCGCCACATATATCACAAATGCCCTCTTGCTTAGGGGGAGAAAAATAGCGATTAAAAATATGCCCGCCTTTAGTGCAAGTTAAGCGGCCTTCGGCTCTTTTAACAATCACTTCATCTGGAACTTCTAAGTTAAACACCACCATGCGCTCATTCGCTTTTAGCTGCTTTTCAAGAGTTTCAGCTTGAGCAATTGTGCGGGGAAAGCCATCTAATAAAACACCTTGTGCACTGTCCGGCTGGGAAATGCGCTCAAATAAAATTTCCATTACCAATTCATCAGGCACTAATTTTCCCGCTTGGATATATCCCTTTGCTTTTTCCCCCAAAGACGTTTCTTTTTTGATGTGTTCACGCAAAAGATCCCCTGTGGAAATATGGGGAATATGCAATTTTTGTGAAAGTTGCACGGCCTGAGTTCCTTTGCCTGAGCCGGGCGGCCCCAAAAGAATCCAAATGGTTCTGCCGGCTTGCACAGGTGGCACGGTTTGTGCGAGTGCTGTAAGAGGAATAAGAGAGATCATAAGAGAATAAAATCCTACCAAAAACATGTTCATAATTGTTGTCCTAAACTTTATACGTATACGCTAGTTAGGGGTCTTTAAAGAAAGATAATTTAAAGGATTTATGTGAATAAACTCAATGTTAATTCTTGGCATTATTATTGCTGCTTCTAATATGAGTTTTCTCTACAAGGAGACCCTGCATGCACCCTCTTTCTAGAGTCCCACAAAAAATCATCCCTACGGATAAAATTGCTTTCACCCAAAAACTTGACGGTCAATGGATCGCTTCCCAAAAAGGCGTTATGGGTGGTCGCTCAATTAAAATTGATCTAAACCTTAAGGATAAGCCTTCTCAAAAAAAAATTAAAGAATTAATGAAGCAGGCTTTTAAAGAAGGCAGTTCCCTAGCCCGACAAATAACCAATGAGGAGACCTCGGTCCAATATTCTTTAAAGAAGTATCCTATCGACATCTGTTTGACGATTGAGGGCCCGGCAATTCTAGCTCCCCCATATACAGCAGCAAAAATTCAAGATAGAAACGAAGGATTGCTCGCTCATCTTTATGCAAGATTCACTGGGGTCTTCAAATCATTCTTAGCTTCTTCTGATGGCAACGTCGCTTTAAGCGCAGGCCATCTGTCAAAGGGTGCCCATCCTTCAGAACCCGTCAAAATTGTACAAAATCTCATCGACAGCGAAATGCTTGATCTTCAGCTTCATTCCAATGCCCCCTCCAATTTCTTTGAGGCTCATAGTCAATATAATAAAGATATCTCCTTACTCCACCACCTCTTTAGTTTCCCATATAAAAAAAATCTGAGCCGGATGGATCGCCTAAAAGAGCATGAATGTGTGCTCTTTTCCATGCCAGGCGATGGGCATATGATGATGGCGATGGCCATTAAACAAAATGATGGACTTTTTACATTTTATCTCGCCAATTCTGGGCTAAAAGCTGACCATTATCACCATAAAAAATACAATGCAAGGGACGAGCGTATCTATCAACAAGTCTATGTAATAGAAGATATTCCCAAGGAAAATCTTAAAGATTTCATTAAATTTTACTTAAAAAGCAAAAATTCGAAGAGGGATCGCATTGTAAAAATGTACGAAGAAATGCAGAGATTGGGTGTGTCAAAAAACGTGGACGACTCTCGCTTTTGGAATACAGCTCAAGTAGGTGGATCTTGTGCGGGAGACGCAGAAAAAGCCATGCTCAGAGCAGTCCTGTCAAAAGAAAGCTACAGCAAGCTCAAAGTATACCTCGATACACACAACGCATTCAAGCTATATAAACTCATTTCCTCAAAAACGCAAACGAGCTATTCGACTAAGGTCAGCTTATTAGAAATAGTCAAGATTCTTCAGTCAAAAAAACTCAATCAAGAAATGGGGGATGCTTTAGAACAGATCAAACAAAAAACAGAAAAACAAATACACAAATCTAAAGCCCTTCACCTCCCATCAAAATTGAAAAAAATCATCTTTAAAGATTATGCCAATTTGGCACCCCCCTTCAAAGAACCTGATGATCTATTAAAACGCGTCTGTTTTCTGATTGCCGATGGAAAATATAATGAGGCTCATGCCATCATTTTACAACTTTATAGCCTACCTTTTGTTGAAGAAGCCAATGAATCTGAAAGGCAAGTTGTTCGAAATATTATGGCTCTTTATAAACATGATACGGTCAGAAGTCGTGAACTCCTTAATCTTTACTATGGTTTATCTAAAGTCATCGTAAATAGAGCGATCTATCTCGATGAAGAGGAATATGCCCTGGATCAAAGTATTGGATATGACTACACTCATGCAAAAATTCAGAAATTTTACCCTGAAGATCCCTGGGTTTTCTCAAATTCTAATAAATAACCTCGACTTAAATTTAATTTATATATATAATTTAGCAAGTTAATAAATTAAAATGCGAGATTATTTATAATGGAAAATAACTATTGCAACCACGTTGATTTTAAAAATCAAACAAATCCTAATTTATTCCATTTTTTCACAAAACAAAACATATCCACACATTTTACTACCAAACATTATCCAGAACTTAGCCATTTCCGTAGTAAACTCGATCACAATCGCTGTTCCTTCCAATTTCAACCTTATACAGTTCGCAAAAAAGCTGTTATTCGCTATAAAGCAACCTTTTTAACCCTTGGAGCGATCTTTTTCGTCTTAGCAAATGTCACCTTCTTTAAAACACTGACTTGGTCTTACGATTTACTTTTTGGCACATGTAATTTTTTTAAAGGATTTATTTGCTCTACGGCAGGTCTCCTTTCAATTATCGCTTTTAGCATGGGCTTCCTTATGCGCACAGAAAAAGAAACGATTCTTTATCAACTTTCGAAGGCAAAACAGCGCTTAAATGGAATGTATTTAAAAAAGAAAATAGAATTTGGAATTAAACACTTTTTCTCAGTAGAAGAAGAGCATTTGCGCCGTTCCATGTCTTTGAAACAGGCTTACCAAGAAACATATCGGAAAATTTTGGAATCTAAGGACGAAGCTCTTTTCCTGTCAGAAAAAATTGCAGTCGATCCCGATCTCACAGGAGAACAAAAAGAAAACTTATTTAACCAAACGGCTTTAGAGTTTATTCAACAAACAGACAGTGTCATCGAACAATTTCAAATGCTCAAACCACCCAAAGCTGTGGAAAAAACAAGCTAATTCGAAATCTCTTTTTTTAAAGCAGAAAGGGCAATGCGTGAGGATTGCAGTCCCGCTAATTGCCCTTCTTCGTATCGAAAATGGGGATTTACTTCCAGATCTGGAAAATCATTAGGCTGCAGGATATCATCACTCGTCAGTCCATCTACAAGCTGTCGTCCCTGTGCAAGTAGACACTTTTGCTGATACTCAATCATTTCATCTAAACAATTCTCAATCTGTTTCCAAATCACTTTGTAATGTCCCGTTGATTTTCGTATTTTCCTGCCTGCGTATTTGAAAAAATTGTTTCATCAATAAAGCACATGGATCTTTTAAGATACCACTTTTCACTTTAATTTGATGGGTTGGATGTGGAATATTTAACAGATTTACCCAACTTCCATTTGCCCCGTGACGAATATCAGGAGCGCCCCAAATCAACTCTTCTACACGGGAAAGCAGCATAGCTCCGGCACACATAGCACAAGGTTCAATCGTACAATATAGCTTGCACTGACTCAAACGCCAGTTGGACAGTGCCGCCTCTCCTGCTGTAATGCACAACACTTCAGCATGTGCTGTTGCATCATGCAGCAATTCCACTTGATTATAACCCCTAGCAATGATCTTTCCTTCGTGAACCAAAATAGCTCCCACAGGAACCTCTTTTGCTTGAAAAGCTTTCCACGCTTGTTTTAGCGCTTCAAGCATAAACTTTTCATCTTCATCTTGGGGAATAATTGCAAATGGAAAAGCTGACATAAAATCTTATTGCCCACCTAACTTACGTTGCAAAGCAGAAATCTGTTTTTTTAGGGATTCCACATCATGCACATATTTCTTTTGCATACCGCTCAATTTCTTTTCATACTTGTCTTGCATACGCGCCATTTGCTGCTCGTAGAAACCTTTAATAGCCTCAAGAGAACGCTCTTGCTTATCTAATTCTTGTTGTTTAAGGGTTTGGTCAATATGCTGATCTGCTTTTTTCCGGAGATCTTCATAAACAATCTGTGGGAAAACAACTGAATTTAAAATAGAAAACACATACGTACGAAATGAACCAAATTGATTTAACGCATCATCTAAGATTTCTTTCGATTGCTCTGGAGACAATTCTTGAATGTCTTGAAAATTAGGATTAATTTGATTAAGTTTGCCTTCAAAAAACTCATAAAGTTCAGCATTTCGCATTAACCAACGATTTGCAATAAACTCCGCAATTTCTTCCGCTCTTTCAGGCTCCACTTCCTCAATTGCTTGCGAATAAGCTGAAACGAAATCTTCTACTGTTAATTTATTGAAATTTTTTGATGCAAAATAACGTTTAAAAAATTCCCAATCGTTTTTTAGGTGGTCATTTTTGAGATCTTTTTTCAAAGGCTCAATAATTTGAGGCATCCAATTTTTTAAGATCGCAAATTTTTCCTTATATGTGGTATCTCTAAGCATAGTTTTTCCCTTTTAATATAGAGTTGCAAAAGACAAAACTTTAGCAAGTCAACCAGCAAAAAGCAAGTGGAGATATGGAAGATCAGCACGAACACCCCTTTTACGGTCAAGACATCTATCGCCAAAAAGAGCAGCTATACATCAAAAAACTCCTCAAAAAATATAGACATGAAAAAGTCTCAGATGAACTTAAAAAGAAAGTTTGGGAAGAATTGCAAATGGAGAAATATAAAGGAAATATCACCATTCCTTTTAAAGTCGTGACCCATTTAGACCCCACAGGACTTTTTCCCGAGTATATTGATGTCATTTTAGATACAAAAGTCTAAAATTATCGTAGTCTTCTTTGTTTTCTTTTCCTCAAAATTTTTATAGTTAGTATTAGAAAACTATAAAAATATTGGTTATCCATGCTATAATAAAGCCTATAAAATATATTAAGGGTTTATTATGTCGATTCACTTTACTCCTAGCTATAAAGACGGAAGATTATTTTTTGAGACAGAAGCTGATAAAAAGGGAATAAAAACTAACAGTTTCTTGCAAGCGGTTATAAAAAATATATTCAAAAAAATAGGAATTGGAAAAGGAACACTTACCGTCAAATCCCCAGATTCAAACCAATCATGGAAACTAAATAAAAATAGCGCAATTAAATGGATAAAAAATAATAACTCTGATATCAAACAATTAGAAAAATTAGATAATAATTCTCTGATTGAGAAAATCGCCTTTATTTGCGCAAGGAAATTAGCAACTCATGAAGATAAAGAATCCTTAGTAAAAGCTCTCGGCTATTTCAAAAAAGAAGCCAATCAAGCGGATAATGAAGAAATCCAAAATTTTCTGAAAATGGTGGTAGAAAAACTGGCCGAAATGAAAGACCCAGAAGCCTTAGCCATGTTAGGTAATTTTTATGCACAAGGAACCCATGGATACACCCAATCTGATGAAAGCGCTTTAAAGTACCTCACTCAAGTGATGGAAAAAGAAGGGGATGAAGCGAAAAAACTAGCCATTCCAGGTCTCCAAAAATTAGCTGAGAAAAAAGTTCCAACTGCATTAAAGATGATGGGGCAATTTTATATTGAAGGTGACTATGGAGTTGAAAAATCTGAAGCAAAAGCTCTGGAATACTTAACCGAAGCTTTGAAAGCAGAAGATACTCCCCTCCAAAAATCGGTCGCACAGGATATCGAAAAGCTGGCCAATACAGGAAACATTGAAGCCACATTAATTCTAGGTCAATTTTATCAAAAAAAAGAATTCAATCTCAAAGCTATCAAGTTTTTTAAACAGGCAGCTGAAAAAGATAACATTGAAGCCCAATATAGACTTGCGCAAAGCTATCTGGACGAAGAGGATTTAAAAAATGCTTCCTATTGGCTTTCGAAAGCTGCTCAGTCCGGGCACATATTAGCTCAGCATGAGCTAGGTTCTAGCTATGAAGAAAAGAAAGATTTTGCCAACGCTTTTCAATGGTTTTTAAAAGCTGCAAAACAAGGCCATTCAAAGTCACAAGTCAAAATTGGAGGGATGTATTACGAGGGCCACGGTGTCGAACAAAATTACCCCATGGCAGAAAAGTATTTCCTAGAGGTGACAAAAAAAGAAGACTCCCTATCTCCACAGGATAAATCCAGTGTTCAAAAAGCTTTTCATCACTTAGGCATAATGCATGAGGAAGGAAGTAGTACCACCCCATCACTTGAAAACGCCTATGCTTGTTACGAAAAAGGAGGACACAATTCCCTCTTAAAGGCAATAGAAGTTGCCCTTCCGATTGGCAAAACAGCTCTTTTGAATGGTGATCTTGCTAAAGCGCATCAATTTCTTTCAGTTGCGGTAAGAAACGGCAACCCTGAAGCCGAATATTATATGGGCCTTCTCTTTTTTAAAAAACATGATTTCAAACAAAGCATCTCATTTCTCAAGAAGGCCACAGAAAAAAATCAACTGGATGCTCAATATCTACTTGGACGCATTCTTTTACAAGGCGAACAACCCAGAGCAGCTTTGAAGCTGTTTTTAAAAGCTGCCAAAAGCAACCATGTCCCCTCAAAATTCTACGTTGGAAAACTTCTGCTTAGAACTAAATCTAATATTGATTCTTTAAGATGGCTTTTAGAATTTGAGAAAGAAAGCGAAAATCTTGAAGGATCTGACCAAAACCTAAGGGGTGAGGCTCAATTTTTAATTGCAAATATTTACGAAAGTCGCCCCAGCACTCAATCACAGGCCATAGAATGGTATCAAAAAGCTGCGGAATCAAAATACGCCAGAGCTGAATATAAATTGGGATTGCTTCACGAATTAGGTTTTGAAGGTTTAGAAAAATCCGAGGCCCTCGCTTTTGAATGGTATGCAAAATCGGCAGGACAAGGCTATCATCGCGCAATCTATAGCATGGGTCGCATATATGAGCACGGAATCAATGGACAGGAGCATTCCTATAATAAAGCATATCGATTTTATCAATTAGCAGCTGCAGCGGGAAACCCAGACGCCCTAAACATCTTAAAAAATTTAGAGGCTTGGATACGTCAGGGCTTACTTCAATCTAAAAAAGTGTTTTTGGAATCGATGCAAATAACCGATGAAAATATCTCATTTAAACAATTAAATCGTATCTATAAGACTAAAAACTTACAAAACCACCCCGACAGGAAGAAAAACACTGATACACAACAAATGAGTGATATCAATCAAGCTAGAGATCTTTTTGTAAAAAAGATTAACACACTTTTAAGACTAGCGAAAAATCCCGAATCCTTTAAAGATGAGGGCGAAGTTGATTCTGAGGGAAAACTTGTTTTCTCAGATGAGCCTTTTGGGGGGAAATTACTGGATATGGCCGATCGAGCTCTTCAGGGTCTACCCATTGAATAGACACCTCTTATAAAAGGAGTCATTAAACATAGAATTTAAAGACGCAAAACTCTCACAATTACCCTAAAAAGCTTGTGTCATTTAAGAAAGAAAAGGCTTGCCTACTTTAGGTATTTTGCAGTATAGTAATTGCAGTCAATGTATTTAGGAGAAAAAAATGGTTCGAATTAGTAAGCAACAAGAAAGACGCTCTCGTTTTCCTCGAAAGCACCGACCTCCCCAAGAAAAAACAGGTCCATTAAAAGATCGTTTAGCTTTAGGTTTTAAAGAACACGCTAATGCTCTCGAAGGAGATGTTGCAAAAACGGCGTTCATTCCTAAAATTAAGTAATTTTCTAATTTGAATATTCAACTGTAAGGTTTTTTATGTCTAGACACCCAAGCTTCGGCAGTTCAAGCAAAGCAGCCACTAAGCGTAACGTTCTGAAACGATTTGAAAGAATCGATGTTTTGCGTAAATTAGGCCGCTGGAAAGATGGTGAAAATAAACGTGTTACGGGTCTTCCCAAAACACTTATTCAGCAATAATTTTCATTTTCAAGTCTCCATGATAATTAAACCCAACGCTGTTGGGTTTAATTTTTTTCGTGCTCGCCCGATTTTATTCTATTTAATTCCCTTACTACCAATAAAATATTTGAGAACAATTCTCAACATCAGATAACATAACATTTTGATAATCACCTGCGGTAAAAAGCGTGAAGATACGTATCACTGATCAACAAAAAGTTCTCAAACTTCCCAAAACCTCTATCAAAAAAATTGTTCAAGAGGTTATACACCTGGAAAATGAGCTGTGCCACGAAGTCATCATCCACTTCATTTCAGACAAAAAAATGCGTGAATTGCATGCACAATATTTCAATGACCCCTCTCCAACGGACTGCATCTCCTTTCCCCTCGACGGCCCCGAAGAAACTCATTACAGAGTTTTGGGAGAAATTTTTGTCTGCCCAGAAACAGCCGTCAAATACACTGAACAGCATGGGGGAGATCCGTATACCGAAACAGCTCTGTATACAATCCACGGCCTTTTGCACCTTATGGGATATGACGACATAAAAAAAACGGACCAAAAAGCAATGAGAGCCGCAGAAAAAAAACATCTCGAGCATCTTGCTGCACTAGGCTTACTGTTAACATCTATTCAAAAGTGATTTCTTAGGAGGAATCTTGTCCATTGCCATTACTTTAACTCTCTCGTTGATTTTTTTAGCCGGAGCTTTTTTTTTAACCGCTTTAAATAGCGCATTGAGACGCATTCACAAAAGTAATAGCGAGTTCGAAGCCATCTCTTCTCATTTTTTCTATCAACGCTTCCATGAATATGCGTTTCCTAAACAACATGAAGATGCGTTGTTTTTTGCTGTGACAAGCGCTCAAAATCTATGCCGCTTTTGCTATGCTTTTTCAATCCTCCTTTTCATTTTGGAAGCGTTCCCACAAAGCTTTCTCTCTTTATTTACCGGAAACTTTTCTCTTTTTGCACTTGCTTGGATTATTCCTCTTGTTTTTTTGTTTTTGTTTTTTTCCTTTCTGATCACAGATTATCTTCCACGCATATTAGGCAACCGCTTCCCTCACTCTATGTTTCATCTTAGCGCTTTTGTATCTTCGATTTTTCTCTTTCTCGCATTCCCCATTTCATATGTCTTTTTAAAATTTTCTGAGAGACTATCCCGCACGGTGTATTTTAATCATTTACAAGAGCCCGCCACCAAAGCAAAACAAGAAATCATTCAACTCATTGAAGAATCACAAGTGAGCCCCTCTCTCGATTTAGAAGATAAAAAATTGATTGAATCTGTTTTAGAATTTAAGGAACGCATCGCCAGAGAAGTCATGGTGCCACGTGTTAATATTTTTAGCCTGCCCGTTGACACCACCATTAAAGATGCCATTAAGCTTTTGGAAAAAGAAGGATACAGCCGCATCCCCGTCTATCGCAATACAGTGGATAACATTGTAGGAGTCCTCATGTATAAAGACTTAATGGCTAAATATATGGAGTATGAACAAAACAACAAAAATCAAAATATCCTTGACGCTCCTATTGAAACCATTCAAAAAAATGTCCTATACTCACCGGAAACAAAAAAAATCTCTGCGCTATTACAAGAATTTCGAAAAAAACAAGTCCACTTAGCCATTATCGTTGACGAATACGGCGGAACAGAGGGAATTGTCACCATTGAGGATATTCTTGAAGAGATCGTGGGTGATATTGCCGATGAATACGACGATGAAGAAGAGCTATTCATCCCCCAGCCAGATGGATCCTGGATTATCGACGCGCGCATGAGCATCCTTGACATTGATGAGCAATTAGATATTAAAATTCCTCAAGAAGGAGAATACGATACGATCGGTGGCTATATTTTTCATTGCGCCGGATCTATTCCTTCAAAAGGATTTATCATTCATCGCGATAATTTTGAAATTGAGATTCTGCAATCCAATGATCGATGCGTCGAAAAAGTCAAATTGCGTCCTATCCCTCATTTTAAAGATATTTCCTCTACTACATAAACATCATGACTTGGCGTTACAGGCTTGCCGAAAAACTCACTTTATTAGAGAATACCCATAAGTTCTTTGAAAATATGTATAAAAGGCCCGTCATATGACGTTTGACTCTCCCTTATTCGTGGCGTCGTCCCTTTTTGCTTTTGGGATATGCCTGGGTGCTCTAATTGTTTATTGCATCCATCGCATAAAATCAGGAAATTACAAGCAAATCGCTCAAAATATTCTCCACCAGGCCCAGCAAGAAGCAATCAACCTAAAAAAACATGCAGAACTCTCGATTAAACAAATGCAACTAGAGCATCAGCGCGAACAAGAACAGACTTGGCAACAAGAAAGAAAAAAAATTCAACGCGAAGAAGATCGTTTAAAATCCAGAGAAGATAAACTGGAGACCCGCTTGAATTTGGTTGAAAAGAAGCTAACTGACATTGAAAAACGAGAAGCTGTTTTAATTGGAAGAAAAGCCCAATTAGAAGAAGAAAAAAAACAGCTGAGCGAAACCCATCAAAAACTCATACATGAACTAGAGCAGCTCTCCGGCTTTACTTTGAATGAAGCAAAAGAACTGCTTATGAAAAAGATTGATCATGAGGTCAAAACAGATGCAGCCAATCTGATTCGTCGCTTAAAAAAAGAAGCGGAAGAAAATGCAGAACAAGAAGCAAGGCGCATCATTGCAACAGCCATCCAACGCCTAATTGTTCCTTGCACCTCCGAAACAACCGTCAGCACCATTTCAATCCCAAATGAAGAGATGAAAGGAAGAATCATTGGACGCGAAGGGAGAAATATCCGCGCCCTTGAAAGCGCAACAGGAGTCAATGTCATTATCGATGACACCCCCAAGGCAATTGTCCTATCGGGCTTTGATCCAATTCGCCTTCAAATTGCCAAAATAGCCTTGTCCGATTTAATTGCCGATGGACGAATCCACCCAACACGCATCGAAGAGGCTGTTGAACAAGCTACCCTAGCCATACAAAAGAAAATTAAACAACACGGGGAAGATGCCGCCCTTCGAGCGGGAGCGATCTCTCTTCATCCTGAACTAATTTTACTTCTAGGCAAATTAAAATATCGCTATAGCTATGGGCAAAACGTTTTAGATCATTCCTTAGAAGTCTCCCATTTAATGGGCATGATGGCTGCAGAACTCGGACTGGATATCCGTTTAGCTAAAAGGATTGGACTTTTACATGATATTGGCAAAGCTGTTTCCCACGAATACGAAGGCACACATGCCCTCATTGGACGTGACTTTGCATTAAAATATGGAGAGAGCCAAGAAGTTGCCAATGGAATTGGTTGCCACCACTTCGAAATTGACCCTATCACAATTGAAGGAAGCCTTTGCAGCGCGGCTGATACAATCTCTGCTTCCCGGCCAGGTGCCAGAATTGAAGCGGTAGAAGAATACATGAAACGGTTAAAAAAATTAGAGGAGATTGCGGCTGAATTTCCAGGTGTTGAAAAAGCTTACGCTTTACAGGCTGGCAAAGAAATTCGCGTAGTCGTTCTTCCAGACATCATCGATGATGATGCCCTTCTGAATTTGGCCAGAGATCTTACAAAGAGAATTGAAAAAGAACTAACTTACCCCGGGAAAATTAAAGTCACCCTCATTCGTGAAAAAAGAATTATCGAATACGCAGCGTAATAAGATTTTTAATTTTTCTTTAAAGAGATTCTTGTCCCTTGAAAAAGAAACAAGAATAAGGCAAACTGCTGACTCACTCATTTATAATGGAGTTCCCTGACATGCGTCGATCTATTTGTTATTGCGACCCTCATCATGCTTTTGCTGGGGAAGTCAATACTTGGAAGTTTATTTACACAACGTCTGTAGCGTTACCAAAAAAAACCCGTCTTAAATTTGATTTGATGAGCGAAGGACGTGACATCGACTGGGAAGTCCCCTCAGCAAATTTAAAGAAAGGGAAAAATGTGATCTATGCAGAGCTTGAAAATGGAAAGCTCTTAACAGCCACAGAAATTGAAACTCCCGAAAGATTTACACCACAATTTGAATTCACTCTGCCTGATAAAGTTGAAGCAGGTTCCAATATTACGATTATCGTCGGATCCCCAAAATTAGATGACGATTCTCGTTATAAAAAAGGCACCCGCACCCAAACAACAGCGCAAAGACGACGCTCTTTCCTCCTTTATGTCGATGCAAGTGGCAAAGGCCATTACGAAGATCCAGAAATTTTCTCCATGGATATTCGAGGAAACGTGCTAAGTACGCTAAAAGTCATCACCCCTTCATTCGTTACCCGAAATAAACGCTTTGATGTCATTGCCCGTTTTGAAGACCAGTTTGGCAATTTAACAAGCAATGCCCCTGAAGACACCCTGATTGAGCTTTCTTACGAGCAACTACGAGAAAACCTAACATGGAAACTCTTTGTTCCTGAAACTGGCTTTATCACACTTCCTAACCTCTATTTCAATGAACCTGGCATCTATACAATTCAGCTCTTGAACACAAAAACCAAAGAAGTTTTCAAATCTTCACCCATCAAGTGTTTCTCTGAAAGTAACCAAAGCCTTTTTTGGGGATTACTTCATGGTGAATCAGAAAGAATTGATTCAACAGAAAATATTGAAAACTGCTTACGCCATATTCGCGATGAAAAAGCTTTCAACTTTTTTGGAACATCCTCCTTCGAAAACATCGAAGAAACTTCAAATGAAGTATGGAAACTGATCACACAAAATATTGCCGAATTTGATGAAGCCGATCGCTTTACTACTTTTGTGGGCTTTCAATGGCAAGGAGAGCCAGGCGAAGAGGGCATTAGACAAATTGTTTACGCAAAAGAAGGCAAGCAAATCCTTCGTAAAAAAGATGTTAAATATAGCTCTTTGAAAAAAATCTATAAAAGCTTTTCTCCGAAAGAGTTAATTTCTATTCCTTGTTTCACAATGGCAAAGGGATTCGAATTTAATTTTAAAGAATTTGATCCAGAGTTTGAACGTGTTGTGGAAATATACAATGCCTGGGGATCTTCCGAATGTACGAAGAAAGAAGGAAACCCCCGACCTATTCAATGTCAGGGAAAAGCTGGCGTTCAAGAAACGGCAGAAGGATCTATCCAAAAAGCCCTGCAAAACAACCATCGTTTTGGATTTGTAGCAGGCGGACTAGATGACAGAGGTGCCTATTCAGATTTTTTCCGTGGCGACCAAATGCAATACTCTCCTGGTTTGACAGGGATTATTGCGCAAGAGCACTCGCGCAATGCCTTAATTGAAGCCTTGTATAAGCGTTCTTGCTATGCCACAACAGGGGAACGGATCATTGTCGGACTCTACCTGGCTGGTATGCCCATGGGGAGTGAAATGGACACATCCGAAAAACACGGTCTGATTGTGAACCGACATATCTCTGGCTATGTCGCAGGAACAGCGCCTTTAAAATCGGTTGAAATCATTCGGAATGGAACTGTCATTCATACATTGAAATCTGACACCTATTATCTCAATTTCACTTATGACGACATGACAACTTTAAGCAAGGTGTGCTTCACTCCTAAAGATAAAAAGCCCCCATTTGTTTATTACTACTTACGTGTGATTCAAGAAGATGGAAACATCGCATGGAGTTCCCCGATTTGGGTTGATCTCGTGCCACTGAAACCTTCTCCTAAGAAGAATTCAAAAGCTCTAGTCAAACCATCTAAAAAACCCATCATCATTGAAGATGACTTAGATGAAGAAGATGAGGATGATTTCGACGATTTTGATGACGAAACAGAAGAGTAACAAAAAAACAATAAGAGGAAACAGATGTCTGATTTTACCACCACTTTAATCATCGCATTTTTTGCAATCATCGTCGCCCTCCTCTTATTGGGTTTAGGATGGCTTCTGACAGGAAAATCAAAAATTAAACCAGGATCCTGCGGAAGAGACCCCACACAAAAGAAAGATAATGAGTGTGGGGACCAATTCAGCTGCACACTTTGCGACAAAAATGATGAGAAGAAATCATGAGCAAATATACCAAAGAGAATCCTGAAAGTATTCAGAAAATGTTTGGAAGCATCGCTCAAAATTACGATAAAACCAATGCAATTCTCTCATTTCAAATGCATAAAAAATGGAATCAGGAATTAGTGCGCCATGTAGGCGGCTATGACGAATCAGAAGTCCTGCTCGATCTTTGCTGTGGAACTGGCGATATCGCGTTTACCTGCCTAGCGCAGTCGAAAAAAAAGCGCAAGGCCTATTTGCTCGATTTCTGCCAAGAAATGCTTGATTGCGCAAAGGAAAAATCTTTAGTGAAAGGTTTTCAGCGACATCAAATTTCTTACCTGCGAGCAGATGCACAAAAAATTCCTCTAGAGTCTGAAACAGTGTCTTTGGCTACTTTGGCCTACGGCATTCGAAACATTCAGCAACCTCAAGAATGTTTTAGGGAGACTTATCGCGTGCTCGCTCCAGGAGGAAGATTTGGGATTTTAGAATTGACAAAACCTCAGAATCGCTTGCTACGATTTGGGCACCAAATCTATCTAAAAACGATTCTTCCACTTCTCGGAAAATGGCTAACCAATAATCGTGAAGCCTATCAATACCTTTGCTCTAGTATTCACAATTTTGTTCCACCGAGTGAGATTTCACGCATGCTTAAAGAGGAAGGTTTTCAGCAAGTTACTTTGTCTCCTCTATTTGGAGGCATTGCAACCTTATTTATTTGCCAAAAACCCTTTCTTCACACAGAATCCCAATAATTGCTTATTTCCGCTCGCTCTTCGCACTCTTCAAAAGAGCTTTAATGGAAGAATGCGTGCGATATTCAGCCAGCTCTTGGGGGGTGAATGGCCCTCTTTCAGGATCAGCTAATAAATAAAGAGCCTGTGCTCTTTCCTTCAAAAGCGTTTCCATTTTATCACTGAGAAAACCAGGCAATCTGTCATTAATTGAACTAATCATTTGCCCCACTTGTATCGGAGTTAAATGAGAGCGAAGATCATTCAAAAGCTCAGAATCATATGCATAACCCGATATTTGAAAATTACGCCATTTATATTGATTTCTCGCTGCAACTTTGATCCCAAATATATTTTTTTCCGGAAAGCTATTTACATTGTCAATGGCTTTAATATCATTAACCTTTCCCTCTTCATCCAGCTTTACCAGCCAATTCTCATGATGTCGATCGAGATTCCCAATCAAGTAATCAAAAAGTGTCATTTGTTGAAATTGTTTCCAGCCTTGCGGTGTGAAATTGTCCTGATTTTGCAATAAATAGCTAACCTGCTCTGCTTCTTGATAACCATTTAAAAATCGCTGCATGGTTCCTGTTTTATCCCCTAGCTTAACGACTCTAGCCCCTGGTGATATGGGAAAATCCAAAAATTTTGAAACTTCAAAAGCAGCAGCTTCCGATTTTGATTGAGCTAGCTTCTTTGTATTTAAGTAGTAAAGTTGACCAAAGAACAGTTGCTTAAATTTGTTTTTGATACGAATTGATAAAGAGGTCTCTTTATTGCTCAGCTTAAAAATCCCAATTTTTTTAAACTCTCCCTTTCCATCCTTTGAAACCCATTCCACAAAGTGAGCACCAGTTTTTCCTTTGCCAACATTGGTAACAAGACCAAATTTTGCCGCTAATTTCGCCTTTTCAATTTGCCTTGTTAGCTTCTGTGATTCTTCTTCTCCTGTCAGCTTAGGCAGCTCAAAGCTAGAGTCTTCTGATAGGTCTGAATCTTCTCCAAGTTCTTCTTTGAGGAGATTCTTTTGCTGACGTAATTCTTTTAATTTAGGATTTAAAAAATTATGTAATTCTTTATTCGCTAACAAAGAACGCAATTTCGGGTTGTTTTTGACAAACGGCTTTAATTTTTCCTCGAACAGCTCCTGCATATCATTCTCGAATTGTCGGATCTGCTTGACTTGTTCTCTTGAATAGCCCTTATCCTCAAGTTCTTGATCTGTAAGGATTTTATCTCGATTCTCTCTCTGCCAGCCTTCTATCGCTTGGACACTAACTTTTACAATATATGCAACACGGGCATTCACTTCTTTTTTGCTTTTTGCACTGGAGAATCCCCAAAAATTTGATTTTGCTAAATTTCCTTTTGAAAGGGTCAGTCGGGAAGGATCTGAATTTAACAGAGCCTTAAAATCTGCATTCTTATTCAACAGATCTATTTGTGGAATAATTCCATTCGAAAATCCAGTGTCTAAAAAATCGCGCAACTTGGCATTATTTAATAAAACCTGTAATTCAACATCATTTTTTACTAGAGGAGTTAACTTCTTCTCGAAAATCTCCTTTACATTTTTTTCGAACTGCCGAATCTCTTTAATTTGCTCTTTTGAATAACCTCTACGAACTTCAAGCTCTCGATCCGTAAGTTTCAGGTCTCCATTTTCTTCTTTCCATTTTTCTATCGTAGAAATACAAACCTTTACAATATTTCTAACCCGTAGATTAACTTCACGATCTCTTTTTTTACGCGAAAATATCCCAGAATTCGATTTAGTTAAATTACCACTTTTAGATAAAGCCAATTTTGAGGCATTTTCTACACTTAAAAGAGCTTTAAAATCATCGGAATTATTTAAATCCCCAATTCTTGGAATAATCCCAGCCATACAACCTCTGCTTATAATGATTAATTATATATATAATTATATTATATTAAGTTTTTACTTTAAATCCGAAACCCACAATTAATTGATTAAATTAAAATATTTTATGAGCTTTCAATAATATTAACTAGATTTCCTCGTAAAAGTTTACCTGTGGCCGAACGAGGCAGAAATGGAAGGCAATGAACTTTTCGAATTTTTTCATAAGGCAAAACAGAAATATTATATATTTCTACTAATTGTCTAACCTGCTGATATTCCGCATCTGTCACAAAATGAATGACATGACCTAACCGCTCGTCAGGGAATGGAATAAGAGCGACATCAAAGCAAATTTGAAGCCGCATCTTCACTTGTTCTAGGATTTTTTCTAGATTTGCAAAATCAACACTTTCTCCACCAATTTTGAAGAAATTTTGATCTCTTCCGAATATTTCTAATGTTTGGCCAACGATCGCCCCGCGATCTTCTGTTTGAAAAAGGCCATCACGCTTGGGATCTATAATCCGAATATCTCCCCTACTCGATTCAAGATAGGCTGTCAATAATGAGGGGCTTTTTAAAGCAATTCTATCCGCATAGATCGACGCTTCAACATGTGATAAAAGTGAAAGAGAAGGATAATGCATGGACTTTAAACTATCTAAACCTGCTGTGGCTACTTGAGAAGCACATTCTGTTAACCCATAGCTAGGTAAAACACACCAACCCAGACTACGGGCTTGCAGATAAAGTGATTCCGTCAGTTTTCCTCCACCGACCACTATGGCACGTAAGCTTGGTGGGGCCGAAAGCTTATGCATAACAAGATCAAAGATTTGCGTTGGAACTAGAGCCGTAAGTGTTCCCGCATGCTTCACAACACATTCATAAAAAGCAAAAGGATTCCATTTTTCTTGAAATATGTGCACGCGCGCTTTTGATAGCAGGCTTCTGGCCCAAATACCCAAGCCTCCTACATGAAAATCAGGTAAAGCATGGATCCATCGATCACTTTGATTCGCTTCTAGATGGAAGTTCACGGCTTGCGCAGAAATCAGCACACTTTCCTTAGCCAGCAAAACCATTTTGGGAAATTCACAGACCTGTGCAGTTGAACCCGAAGTAGCCACACAAATGTGACTCTCTAAATGGACGTTATTCTGAAGGGCTGCCGCAATTTTCTCGTGTATCAATTTAGAATATTTAGGATTAATAAGAATTTCATTCTGAGGAGAAAACCAATCAACCAACATACTTATCTACAAAAACTTTATATTAAAAGGCTTATTTATCATGATGAAGTTTCGGTTTAGAATCAAGAAGTGTATTGGATTTTTTGCTTTGCTTCTGTTAATTTGAGTATATACACCCGGAGCATCCCCATGATTACGAAGACTAAGGTCATTTGTACAATAGGCCCTTCTGTTAATTCCTTAGAAAAAATACAGGCACTCATCCAAGCTGGCATGAATGTGGCGCGTTTAAATTTTAGTCACCAAACGCATAAAGAGCATTTAGAAACCATTCAATTGCTCAAACAAGCACGCACAAATCTCAATACACCTCTCGCCATCATGCTGGACACAAAGGGCCCTGAAATACGACTTGGACGTATTAAAGATCAAGAACGCCTCTTAAAACCAGGTCAAAAATGGCTTCTTGTTAAAGAAATCATCGAGGGTGATAGCAATCAAGTCACCATCACACCGCCCGAAATCATTGATCAATTAACTGTTGGCATGCAGGTTCTTTTTGATGATGGCTATATTTCTTCACGCGTTGTTGAAGTGACTTCCAATGGCGTCTTGGTTGAAATTTTTAACGGAGGACTCATTCGCTCTGGCAAAGGGGTCAATATCCCTAATACCTCGCTAAACCTCCCGGCTTTAACAGACCATGACATTGCGGATATTCGATTCGGATGTGAACAGGATATTGATATCATTGCAGCCTCCTTCATCCGATCTGCTGAGCATGTTTTAACCATTAAAAGATTGCTTGAGCAAGAAAAAAAATCATCCATTCTTATTATAGCCAAAATTGAAAATAGTGAGGGGGTTCAAAACTTTGACAGCATTGTGAAAGTAGCTGATGGAATCATGATCGCACGCGGTGATTTAGGTGTGGAAGTCCCTTTAAGTCTAGTCCCTAAATTGCAGAAAATGATGATTAGGAAATGCTATATTGCTGGAAAGCCCTCTGTAACAGCCACACAAATGCTTGAATCTATGATTCATAATCCCCGTCCTACGCGCGCGGAGGTATCCGATGTTGCGAATGCAATATATGACAGCACCTCGGCAGTCATGCTATCGGGAGAAACCGCAATTGGACATTACCCGATCGAAGCTGTCACCATGATGAAAGAAATCATTAAAGAAACAGAAGAAGATTTTGACCACTACCATCACTTTAGCATGCAGACACCTTACATCAGCAATGATGTCCCAACAGCTGTTTCCTTGGCTACAGTGAAGATTTCTCATACTGCCAATGCAAAAGCTATCTTCACGTTTACAAACAGCGGAGGCACCGCTAGATTGCTTTCACGCTTAAGACCTCCCATGCCAATCATCGCACTGACTCCCAATGAAAAATGCTATAATCAAATGGCCCTTAATTGGGGTGTCATTCCTTGCAAAGAGGCTGAGCCTGTTAAAAACATTCAAGATGCATTTAAACAAATCAGCTCATTTGCCCTAGAAAAAGGACATGTAAATTCTGGAGATCTTGTCCTAGTTACAGCTGGATCTCCCTTTGGATTTACTGGAACGACAAATATGATGATCGTCGAAAGCATCGGCGATGTTCTAGTACGTGGAATGGTTGGATTTGGCCCACGAGTTCACGGAAACATTTGTTTTGCTTTATCAAGCGATTCTAAAGAAGTATACGAGGTTAAAGGTAAGTTGCTCGTTATCACCAACTGTGATGAATCTTATCTCCCATTGATTAAAGAATCTCTCGGTGTCATTTTAGAGAATTTTCCGAACGATAAAACGTCTGAACAGTTTCTTAAAAAAATGATGGAATCCCTTCATAAACCCTATCTGTGCCAAGCAGCCCATGCCACACGGATTTTGAAGGAAGGGGGAATGGTCACTTTAGACCCTGAGAAAAAGATCATCTATAAGGGAATTGTTTTGAATGTGTGATTATGAGCCCCAAAGAAGCCACAAAAAGTCAAGGAATCGCCATTTAATGAAATTAGCAATTCTTGAAAACAGCTTAGCACGACCTACTCACCGCTGATTAAAAGAGTAGTTAGGATTTTCGAAAGCTCTTGGTTCCTTCAGGATGAGGATCCTTTCAAATCTGAAAGGATCCTATAAGCCAATCTACGGATTTCGTTGTGGATTGCGTTGAGGTGGTGGGGGAGGAATATAGTAAGAATGGGGTTCTTCAAACCAACTTTGAAATGGGGGGCTATCTCCCGGAGTAGCGGTCGTAGAACCAGGTGTCACCGTAGTAGATCCCGGCGTGACCATCGTGGAACCTGGAGTTAAATCACCCGCACCCACAGAACGTGAATAACGCCCAACGGAAGGTGAAAATTCTCCTTGGGTTCTCGAATCCCAGCCGGCTTGGGGAGAATCCCATCCTGCATATTTGGACCCCTCTCCAACAGAAGGACTATAATAGCCTTGGATTTGATCGGTTGACCCAGGAGTAATTGTGGTCGATCCAGGTGTAATGGTTGCGGCACCCGGAGTTACCGAATCTTCCCCTGCTGTTTTTGAATTAGCACCAACTGACGGAGCTTCATTGATAATGTATCCTTGTGCAGGATACCTTGTAGGATAAGCAGCTTCACATAGGCAAGATGCACCTAAAAGAAATGCAACGGCCCATTGTCTTCTCATCTTCATGACTTTTTCCTTTGTTTAAAAACTTAAACATGGAGTCGCTGTTGAGTGATTGCACAAAGAGCTGCTATTGCGGCTGTATCGGTTCTTAAAATATGGGGGTGAAGCTTCACCCCTTCAACATCCAATGCTTGAAGTGTTTTTTCTTCTTCATAACTGAATCCACTTTCTGGTCCAACAAAAAAAATAACACCATTCTGAAAGCGCTCTTGCTTAAGCTTTTCAACACAAGAAGGTGCATCTGGTTGAACATTTCCAAAAAGGGCGGGCAAAGGAAGATTCCTTTCCCATTTTTCTAGGGGTGGTTTCATAAGAATCGTAGGCAAATAAAAACTGCCACATTGTTTCATCGCTGCAATTGAAAGGGCACGCATCCGCTCAATTTGATGCTCTGTAAGCTGTTTGCGCTCCCCACGCTGTGAAGGGAAAAGCCAAAATTGTGTCATGCCCAATTCTGTCCCTTTCTCAAGAATAAAATCCAAACGATTAATTTTTGGAATTGCTTGGGCAAGAATAACTTCGAATGCTGGCTTTGGATGTTGAACGGTCTCTTCAACACGAAAGATAGCCCTCTTTTTTTCAAGGTGCTCTAAAACGGCATGCCCAAATCCGCCTTCCCCATTGACAACTTCGACACTTTCCCCAACTTGCGTACGCATCACATGGACCAGATGGTGGAATTCCTGTCCTTCTATAATCAACTCAGATCCTTTCTGAAAAGGTTGAGGAATGTAATATCTTTCGGCTGGCACGCTATTTTCCTATTTGGACTTTAATTTGGTGGTCATCTAAACGACTATCTAGCAATAGTTTACGATCAGGAGTTACATACAAAGCTAAGCGTTGCACATATTCTCTAAAACGTTCTCTTAAAAGAGTTTCTTGCCTTTTTGAAGATAATGCCGAAACGTTTTTGTCTTCAGGTAAAGCACTAAGGGAATAGGCCACATAGGTATCTTCTAATGCATGTGCATCAATAATTTCAATGCTCCACTGCAGAATCTCTCTTTCATCTTTTGGAGCAGCAATCACGACAATCTGCAAATTATCGCGAATAATATCGAGAAATAAACGACTGACATCTTTCACATAAAGTGGAACAGAGAAGATCGAAATCCCATTTTTTTCAATGATCGGACCTTGAAAAGACAAGGAATAGGTATGAGGGTTAATGTCAGAGCTATTTTTAAAAGGATAAAAAACTTGCACAGGAAGTTCTTGTTTTAAAGGCAAAAGCTTTTTTCTCAAAAAGTCTATCCGCAAATTAGCCGCTTCTGGGTCATTAATCTCCTCCATTGCATACTGGCGAAAAGGAATCGCAACCTGCTTCCATTTTTCGGGGACAGGAAAACTAATTTCATCATCATATGTATGTGAGGGATCATTACTTAATTTGTCTAAGTCAGCTGACGCAATTTTATCCAGGTTAAATGTCAGCTTTAAGCCTTTATTTTTTAATCGTTCTATTTCCTCTCGGGGTCCGCTCAAGGTTTGCATGAGTTTTTGCGGCCAAACGTCCAAATATTCATATCCTTCAGGAGGATTTCCTACCGGCGGCATTACTAAAATAGGGATCTTCGCTGTCACAAGCTTCGTCAGCTTAATCACAAATTCAGCGTGATCAACAGCCGTAATGTGTTGTAAAAGGTTAATAGCGGGATTCAAACTAACCAAATTTTTCTTGGATATGCGCACAACCCAGTCGTCGCTATCTGCTGTTGAAGCATCTAAAAGAACTTGAACATCTCCGGGTTCCAAATCTTGAATAACATCCTTCGTCCCAGTCAACGTCAAAGTCATTCGTCTCTCCAAAATTCCATTGGACAACAAGCCAAGCACTGTTTTATCTGGGGCCAGATTGACAATTTTAACGGGAACATTGGGGATGGTTTTCGTTTCAAGAATCGAATGATTCACAAAAAACCAAATGATGATGGCAGAAATGACTGCAACAGCTTTACGGCCCCAATTATGAAAAAAAAAGTCTTTTACTGATTCCATTGTTTAAGCTGTCCTATCAAATCAAAACCTGATTCCACTTTAGTTTTAGGAGGGGTGAATACGCTGCGGATGATTCCTTTAAAACGGTCCATTTTAACTCCTCGAGTCATAATGCCTTCTCGAGCGATGGATACTTTTCCCGTTTCTTCAGAGACAACAATAATAAGCGCATCCGTAATTTGGCTAATTCCAAGACCTGCACGGTGCCTTGTTCCCATCGATTTGGAAAGCTGTGAACTATCATCAGCTAATGGCAAAATAGTTGCGGCTGACAAAATTGTCATTCCTCGAATAATTACGGCGCCATCATGCAAAGGCGTTGTCGTTGTAAAAATGGATTCGAGTAATTCAGGAGAAAACTGGGCATTTAAAACGACGGCTTTATTGGCAAACTCATCTAATGAATCCTGATTTTCAAGCAAAACGAGAGCGCCAATTCGCCTTTCCGACAAGCGATAAATAGTTTGAGCAGTACTGTCGAGAAACTTATCGAATTCGGTAATTTCCCGATATTTCTTTCCCTTAACGCTCATTTTAGAAAGCGCCAGTCGTAACTCTGGTTGAAAAATAATTAAGACGGCAATTACCGCTACGTTGATGAAATACCACATAAGCTTTTGGAGAACAGGAAAGTCAAGCCATTTAGCTCCTGCATAAACAGCAACAAAGGCCAGCAAACCCAAAATCAAATCCATCGCTCGTGTATTCCAAAAAAACGACAGAAGGTTGTACACCATTATAGCAATAATGATGATTTCCAATCCCGGAATCATAAAATGAAATACATTCATCAATCCTGACCTCGTTTAAACAAATCTCTCCATGAGATCTATAACTCCACGATGTTCTTTTACATCATGCACACGAATTATGTCGACACCCTGCTGTAAACCTATGACATTGACAGCGATCGTCTCCGACAAAACATCCGCAGAGGATTTATTCACGATTTTGGAAAGAAAAGACTTGCGTGATGCTCCCAACAAAACACGAAAACCCATCGACTTGAACAAGGATAGATTTTGTATAATTTGAAGATTATCATCAACCGTTTTTCCAAATCCGATGCCAGGATCTAGAATAATTCTTTCTTCTTTTACACCATTTTTTTTTAATTCATTCACACGGTGTTCAAACCAGTGCATCAAATGAGGCACTACGCCCTCTTTATAAGCAGGATTTTGTTGCATCGTGCGAGGCTCACCTTGCATATGCATCACACAAACGTCCACATCAAAAGAGGCTGCAATTTCTCGCATGAGAGGAATGCCAAATCCACCCACATCATTGATAAGAGATGCCCCTGCCTCGATAGCGGCGGCTGCAATCAGAGGTTTCATGGTGTCGATCGACAACACACATTTTGTTTGTAAACGAAGAGCTTGGATAACAGGGACAACGCGAGCTAATTCTTCTTCTTCAGAAACAGATAAAGACCCGGGACGAGTGGATTCTCCTCCAATATCTAAAATATCAGCTCCATCGTGCTCCATTTGCAATCCACGGGCTATGGCTTTCTCTGTATCTTTGTATCTTCCCCCATCAAAAAATGAATCTGGAGTCACATTTAAAATTCCCATTAATTTAGCCTTAGACATCCGTAATTAACCCCAACTCTTTTAAGACAGTGCGTTTTTTTTCACACGTTTGTTCAGCACAAATCGCTTTAATTTTTGATTTTTTAATAGGCAATGGAGTACCTGCAATTAACAGATCTTTGAGAATGACCTTTAAAAAATCAGGATTTGTAGATGGCATATGTTTGATTAATTTGGCTAAAAGAAATGCATCAATATGTGACTTACATAGAGATAGATTACATTTAAAACCGGGCACTTTTGCCGTCTTTACCCTTCTTACACGATAATAAGCTATAAAAGCTTGCTTTTTATACGCATAAAAACTTTCTTTAAAAATCCCCTTTAGGGCCTGCTCCATGTAGCAAGATGCCTCATCCAAAGACAGTATGACAAAAAGAGACATGAAAGAACTTTCGCTACTTTCCTTCTGACTAATCACATGGACTAAGTGACGTGCATAATCCATTTTGCCTTGATTACTTAAAGCGCTGAAGATACTTTTTAACTCTTCGGAGTTTCCAGATTTTATTAGCTCTCGAGTTTTCAATAAGCTAAGATCTATTTTGAGCCAGTCATATTCAGTAAAATCACATTTTTCTAAAACATCGGGGATTCTATTTCCAAAAAGAACCGAAATCTTGTTTAAACGTGCTTCTCTATCCGGAAGGTGTTGAAATTGTTTACAAAGTAGTCTCTCATGATTGTTCAGCACAATGTCATTCTTTAAAAGACCGACTAATTCTCCCAATTGGATATCATTCATCATTAGAGCACTATTTGGAAGGGCTTTAAAAATGTCTCTTAAAGCAAATGGTTCCCTTCCCACTTCTCTAATGAAAAGTCTAGCGCTTATTTGTTTTTTTTCTTTGGGCACAATTTTTGATAAAAAAGCGTTTGCTGAGGAGCTTGCGAGATCTCCACTTTCTAACCCTTCTTCGATTAGCTTTTCCCACACATCCAATCCAATAGAGGAAACAATTTTTTTAGCAATATCCTCTTCAGAAAGAAGGATGGAGTCTAGCAAAGCAAGGGCCTTCGCCAATTCCATGTATTTAAAACACATTGAAATGAGACAATTGGAAGATGGATCGGATTTATCCTGAGCTTTTTCAAAGATTTGATCTATTTCTTCTGTACTTAATTTCTCAAAATACCTTTCCAACTGATCCTGATTGCCATTTTTTACAATCTTGACCACATCATAATAAAATTCATCACCTGGCGGAACTAAAAATGGCTTCTCTTCCACAGCTTCGATAGAAGCGGATATAGATTCTTTTTTAAAAGGATCAATCGCCTCTTTTGCAGGCGTTGTTGGCAACTGATAGGTTTTGAAAAGGTTTGATCGGCACAAAAATGCCACAAGCTTTGGAAGTATTAAATATCGCAAACATCTTAACCATTTAACATTGTGTTTTTCACAGACATTTTGCAAGCGAAATTTTAAAGCCGCGAT
Organism: Parachlamydia acanthamoebae; assembly: GCF_000875975.1. Classification (NCBI taxonomy): domain Bacteria; kingdom Pseudomonadati; phylum Chlamydiota; class Chlamydiia; order Parachlamydiales; family Parachlamydiaceae; genus Parachlamydia; species Parachlamydia acanthamoebae. The sequence goes on from NZ_BAWW01000007.1 coordinate 75,038, forward strand.
TTGAAAGTCTTGAATCGTATGATTCACTTGAGACTGATTAAAGAGAGGGATAATTTTATCTAAGGTAAATAAAAAGAGAGGATTTGATTTAGATTCCTTTATTTTTTTTTGCCATGCAGTTTTATCATAAACTTCAAGTTTATACGTATTTTGCTTGTGAGTGACTTGAGTGATGACAAAATAACCAGAATCTACGCATTTCCAATCAACGGAAGTCAAATCTAAAAAAGAATGCATAACACACCACTACCTTCACTCATATTCAGTTTCATTTCACACGAGGCTTTCTTTTCAAATTGGAAAGGCTAAGGTACGCTGTCAACCAATCCAATAAATTCAACCAGTTGGATGAATTTTCCATGAATCTTACTGTAATAAGTTTTTGTTGACAATGCATTCAATTCATTTATGACTTAGCATCCAAGGTTGTAAGAGTAGAGCAGCGAAGCGCAAAATTAAAATTTTTCATCTCATTTCAAAAGAAATAAAAAGTATCTTTCTAAAAAATTCACAAATTCTTTAGAGTGCTTTCTTTAGCTTATTTGTTTTAGGAGATCGCTATCAATGGACGTAGAAATACTCGCCCGCTTTCAATTTGCTCTTACTATCATGTTTCACTATATCTATCCACCTCTTAGCATAGGTGTAGGCTTATTCTTGGTTTGCGTAGAAGCCACTTATCTGAAGACAAAAAATCCTATTTACCTGCAAATTGGAAAGTTCTGGACACGCATTTTTGCATTGACATTTGCGATTGGTGTAGCCACGGGCATTGTCATGGAATTCGAGTTTGGTACAAACTGGGCAACCTATTCACGCTATGTTGGAGATGTATTTGGCAGTGCATTGGCTGCGGAAGGAGTCTTTGCTTTCTTTCTCGAATCCGGTTTTTTAGCAATCATGCTTTTTGGATGGAATCGCGTAAAACCTAAAACACACTTTTTTGCAACCCTCATGGTTTGCTTGGGAGCACATTTTAGTGCCGTGTGGATTGTAGTGGCTAACTCTTGGATGCAAACGCCTGCCGGTTATCATATTGTCGGGGAAGGCCTAAATGCGCGTGCTGAGATAGTTGATTTTTGGGCGATGGTTTTTAATCCGTCATCCGTCGACAGGCTTGCTCATACACTTGTTGGAGCATGGCTTGCGGGAATGTTTCTCGTGATCAGTGTTTCCGCCTACTATTTGCTCAAGAAAAAACACTTTGATTTTGCAAGATGCTCCTTGAAAATCGCCTTAAGTATCGCTTTTGTTTCCTTAATTCTTCAACTTATCTTAGGTGACATGAGTGCCAAAGGGGTTGCACAAAATCAGCCAGCTAAACTTGCGGCTTTTGAAGGACTCTTTGAAACCCAAAGCGAAGCTCCCCTAACTCTTTTTGGAATCGTCAACACCCAGGAAAGGCGTGTTGACTATCAGATTGCGGTTCCGAAACTTTTAAGTTTTCTCTCTTTTGGAGATTCTTCAGCCATCATTCAAGGCCTTGATAAAGTTCCCGAAAAGGATTGGCCAAATGTAAAGGCTGTCTTTCAAGTATACCGCTTAATGATCGCCATGTGGGCGTGCATGTTTCTTTTAACGGTTATCGCCATCTATTTGTGGTGGAAAGGGACTTTATTCACAAATGTATGGGTACTTCGGATCATGACCTTTTCCGTTCTTTTCCCACAGCTTGCCAATGAAGCGGGTTGGGTTGCGGCAGAAATGGGGAGATATCCATGGATTGTACAGGGCTTACTTCGCATATCTGAAGGCTTATCAAAATCGGTGACTGCCAATCAAGTTTTTGGATCCATTGTCATGTTTTCGGTTGTGTACTTCTTCTTATTTGTCATGTTTATTTATTTGCTCAACGAAAAAATCAAGCACGGTCCCACTGACGAAGATCTCACAAGCCCTTATCACAACCTCCTCACCTACGTAAAGGAACTATAACATGATTAATGCTTCTTCTCTCGAATTTATCTGGTTTAGTGCCTTTGTTGCCCTCGTTACAGGATACGCCATTTTAGATGGCTTTGATTTAGGTGTGGGTATGTTACATCTTTTTTCCAAGAAGGATGAAGAACGCCGTTTAATGCTAAACTCTATCGGTCCGGTATGGGATGGAAATGAAGTATGGCTTGTTACAGCTGGAGGAGCTCTATTTGCAGGCTTTCCAGATATCTACGCAACATTGTGCTCTGCTTTTTACGTTCCCCTTATGATTCTTTTAGGAGGACTAATCTTTCGAGCTGTTGCCATCGAATTTCGCAGTAAACGCCCTATGCCTTGGTGGAGATGGATGTGGGACGTGCTGTTTAGCTTAGCAAGTTTGATTATTGCCTTAGCACTGGGCGTTGTTTTGGGAAATCTCATTAGAGGGCTCCCACTTGATGCTCAAAAAGAGTTTACAGGAGACCTATCTTCTCTACTTCATCCTTATGCTCTATTAATCGGAATTATGGCCGTTGCGTTATTCTGCATGCATGGTGGTATTTTCATTTTGATGAAAACAGAAGGAGAATTACATGATAAAATCCGTTCATGGATAAATCCTTTTATCATTTTCTTCATTATCACCTATTCCTTAGTCACTATGGCCACACTCATTTACATGCCACATATGATTAAAACGATCCAGGAACGCCCCATTTTCTTTCTGCTTGCCGTGGGAAATATGCTTTCCATAGCAAACATCCCCCGTGAGATTAACCAAGGAAAGGATTGGCTCGCCTTTGTCTCTTCCTGCTTCAATATTGTGTTCTTAATGCTACTCTATGCTGTCGGAACTTACCCAGAGGTTGTACGTGCGATTAATGATCCAAGCTTAAGTCTGACGATCTATAATTCAGCTTCTTCTGAAAAAACCCTGGAAATTCTGATTATCATCGCCTTGATTGGAATCCCCTTGGTGCTAGCTTATACGACAGCCATTTACTGGATCTTTCATGGAAAAGTAAAATTGGATTCGTCAAGTTACTAGCTCGGAGGTAAAAATTGAAATTAAAATTTCAAGCTAACCAAAAGGATGATTTTTTCACCGTAGTAAAAAAAAGAGTTGAACAGGATTTTGCAATACAGGCCAAATCCTGTCATGCAAACTGGCAGATGTGGTTAAAGACCCTTCTGCTCCTTGTGGCATATGTCACTTGCTATGGAGCTTTAATTTCGAATAGCTTTTCATTTAACGGAGTTCTTCTACTCTATTGCGGACTTGGCATCATCAAGCCCCTTATTGGTTTTAATGTGACTCATGATGCTCTGCATGGAGCTTATAGCCATCATCATAAATTGAATCGCTTTCTGGGCTATTCTTTTGACATCAATGGAACTAGTTCTTACATCTGGAAAATCACACACAATGTGCTCCATCACACCTATACGAACATTCCAGGACACGACTCCGATATTGACAAAGCGATCTGGCTACGTCTTTCCCCGAAAGATGAGGTCTATTGGTTTCATCGATACCAGCCGTACTATGCCCCCTTTTTGTATTGTCTCACCAGCCTCAATTGGATTTTATTTTTTGATCCTGTTTGGTTTTATCGTGGTGCCATTAATGGAAAAGTGCCACCCAAGGACACCGCTATCTTTACCACTCTAAAAATTTTTTCATTATTTTTTTTCATCGGCCTTCCTATGTATCTACTCAGCCTATCTTGGTGGCAAGTACTATTGGGATATTTTTGCATGCAATTTGTGGGAGGATTTATGATAGCGCTCGTCTTTCAACTCGCGCATATTGTAGAAAGTGTGGCATTTCCAGAGCCCGACTCCGTTGGAAGAATGGCGAATAATTGGGCAACCCATGAGCTATTAACGACATCAAATTTTGCAACCCACAATCGCGTGTTGTCCTATTTTTTAGGTGGATTGAATTTTCAGATCGAGCACCATCTTTTTCCTAACGTCTGCCACGTACATTATCCACATATTTCAAAAATTGTCAAAAAAACGACTGAAGAGTTTGGGCTGCCTTACAATGAACAACCCACTTTTTTTCAAGCGATTGGTTCCCATTTTCGTATGCTCGGAAAATTAGGTCGAGGAGAAATCCTTTCTAATCCCGAAGTTCGAGAGGATCTATAGGCTCACTAATTCCTAAAGCCATGCGGGCATCGCGCATGATATAAAAAGTCCCACAAATCAGCACAATTCCCCCGTCTTGAGAAGCATTTTGCATGGCCAATATCACGGCCTGTTGAATACTTAAATGCGAATGAATTTCTTCGGGAAGATGTACAAATGTTCGAATAATCGCTTCAAGCTGACTCACGGGAGCGGCTTTCTCTCCTGTCGAAGAAACCAGATAAATGTGCTTTGCTTCTTGGGCAATTAAATGCAAACATGTTTGCAAGTCTTTATTTCGTGAGAAACCGCAGACGATATGGAAGGGAACTCCTGAATAGTCTTTTCTGGCCCTTTTTAACAACCCTTCTACGCCTGCAGGATTGTGTGCAACATCAAGGAAAATGGGAATATTTGTCTGAATTTTTTCATATCGGCACGGTAAGCATGCCAAAAGACCTTGCTGAATATTTTCTTCCTGTAATTGCAGGTGTTGCAATGCCCTTTCAGCAATCGCACAGTTTTCTTGCTCTGGATTAAAAAAAGTTCCAGAAACTGAGTAAAGAGGGCTTTTTAGTTCGTCAGCAATTGGTTGTATGATTGAATGAGGAACCGAAGGCCCAATTAAAACAGGGACATGCGATTTAATGATCCCTGCTTTTTCTTTCGCGATTTCTTCTAATGTATGACCCAGTATTTCTGTGTGATCAACCGAGATAGACGTAATCACCGAAAGAATCGGATGCACTATATTTGTGGCATCCAAACGTCCACCTAAACCTGTTTCGAGAACGGCAATGTCTGCTTTTTTCCGTGCAAAAAAGCAAAAAGCGAGTAAAGTTGTGAGTTCAAAAAATGTGGGAGATATCTTTTCTCTATCCGCAACTGCAAATAATTCGTTTAAGATTTCGACAACTTCAGCCTCAGAAATCATTTCACCATTAATGCTCATTCGCTCTCGGAATGTCGCGATATGGGGAGAGACATATCTTCCGACACGATAACCCGCCGCCTGCATCCCTGCTGCGATTTTTGCTGTCACAGATCCTTTGCCATTTGTCCCCGCAACGTGAATAGATTTGAATGAATCGCAAGGACGTCCCATGGCATGATGAAGCCGAAGACAATTGGATAAACCGAGCTTCATGCCACGCGTATTTGTTTCTGCAAACAAGCGCTTCACCAACTTGACATAACTCATATATCCTCCCTTAAATTGGCCTGAAAATGGCTATAAAACGGATTAAAAAGTTCCTCATTAACCCAAGAATTTCCTAAAGAAATATTCGGCTTAATCGCTCCATGAAAATCGGATCCACCTGAGATCAGCCAATTTTTGTTACGTGCCATCTCAAGCCATTTTTCATGCACATGTGCAGGAAATTTTCCGTAATAGCATTCAATACCATCGAAATTCATTTCTAAAAGACGTTTTGTGGTAGGAACATGATCGATCAGATGGGGATGGGCAATAACTGCCAATCCTTTCGCCTTGTGAATTACATCTAGGGTTTCCTCTACAGAAAAAGGTTTACCAGAAGCGAAGCAAGATTTTCCATCCCCTAAATACTTTTTAAAAGCTTCTTGTAAGGTCTTTACATATCCATAATTGATCATCGCTAAAGCGATGTGTGGACGGCCAATTGTTCCGAATGGCGATAAATCGATGACATCCTGCTCTTTAATGGGCATCCGATGCATCCGTAAAAGATCCAAGATTTCACGATTTCTTTCCACACGACGAGCCGCATGTTTTTGACAAAATTTAGTTATCACAGGATTTTGAAAAGCAAAAGCGTAGGCAAGGATGTGAACATTGACGGAGTCTTGTTCAGCAGAAAACTCCACACCAGAAAGTAATTTTATTCCAAGTTTTGCAGCGGGTTCCACTGCACTCTGATAAGCTTCTACACTATCATGATCTGTAATTGACAAACCTTTTAAACCACTTTTGAAAGCTATATCAACTAATTCCTCAGGAGAGCATGTCCCATCCGAGCACGTTGAATGGCAATGCATGTCAGCACGGAAATCATCCATGTTTTCTCTTTTTATATGCTTTTTGGAAGGCTGGAGATGTAACGAACTTCACTCTCAAGCTCCACGCCTTGTTGTTTTAAGACTTCCTCTTTGATATGAGCAATCAACTCTAAGACATCTTGTGCACGCGCATTTCCATCATTCACAATAAAATTTGCATGCATACTCGATACCTTAGCACCCCCAATGACTTGTCCTTTAAGCCCAGTCTGCTCAATCAAAGCTCCAGCATGGCCGGATTGAGGGTTTCTAAAAATACAACCAGCAGATTTTTCACCATAAGGTTGCGTTTTTTTGCGATAATCTAAAATTTCAAATTGTTTTTGTCTAGCAGAATCTAAGCGGGATAAAAAAAATGAAGCTGCAACAACAGCTCCTGACATATTTTGAAAGGGAGAAGTTCGATAAGAAAATGGAAGATTTTCTTTTGAAAAAATGTAAAGCTGTCCTGTTTCATCGACATATTCAACTTCGTATAGGGAAGCACAGGTTTCACAACCATTAGCACCCGCATTCATGAACACAGCACCACCTACACTTGCGGGAATTCCAGAGGCAAATTCTAAACCTGACCATCCCTCTCGAGCCGTTTTGACACCTAAAAGAGAAAAGCTGTAGCCAGCTCCTACTCGAAAAAGTTCAGGACGTGGATTTTCAAAGAAATCAATCTTGTTATGAATGACCAAGCCATCGAAGCCCGCATCATCAAATAAACAATTGGATCCTTTTCCTAAAATAAAAAAAGGGATGTCATGTGCGGAACAGAATGCTAGCATCTGTTGCATGGAAGGGATGTCCCGCACTTTGGCATAGTAACGCGCGGGACCTCCGATACCAAAAGTACTCAATCCGCTAAGCAACTTATTTTCTTGGTAAGCAAATGGAAAATCCATTACTCCTCACTATCGTTTTCTTCCTCAATTTCTTCATGAGAAGACGCACGCACAACGTCTCCTCTTTCTGCTGCTTCTAAAAATGCTTGAACAACGACATCATTTTGGGCCAAAACAGCCGCGCTTTTTGCGATCGCCAGATCATCGCTGACTTTGCCCTCTTTGGTCTGATAAATGTGATCAAGCAAAGCATTCACAAATGTTGCGGATTCGGGAGTACTAAATTTCCGCGACAACCGAATGGCTTCTGCAATCGCAACTTTTGGGGGAATGGAGTCATCAAACAGCATCTCGTAAATCCCTAACCGTAAAACGTTTTTTTCTACGGTTTGAATTCTTTCAAAGCGATATTCACGAGATGTGTTTGCAATAAGATCATCAATTTCAGCTTTTTTTTCGAGAACAAGTTCTACTTTTTCCAAAGCAGAATAGGCTGTCTTTTTAGTAACAGCCAATTCTTTCATTACAAGCTCTACAAGCTCTTGTTCACTCACTCGGCCACAATCTTGGCTATAAAGAAGTACGAAAACGACTTCTCGAAATTTTTTTAGGGGAATGGCCATACTTAGGTCCTTTCGGTTAGTTAAGGAAAAGATTATAGCCCTTTTCCTCTTTTCTACCAATAAGAACCAGCCACTCTTTCACTATCAAGCTTTCTAATGCTTTATCCTTGTTTTTACCGCACTATTTACAGCCTATTCTGCTCGTTCCCGATCGTTCAGATATTCTTTCCCTAAACATCCCCTAAAAAATGATTGGCGAACCAAATTGACGCGATTATCTATTTTGATGGTGTCATCATGATATTTTTTTAATATGAAAAAGTAAGTAGATTGATTCAAGACTACCAAAAAAATCACTTGGTACACACTTATAAATCCCCTCAAAATGAATTTAAAAATCGCCAAAAATACGCAGGTTTGTAATATAATGATAATTGAGACTATTTTTTATTGTTAAAACAGAGGAATTAAATATGAGTGGTTCTAATCTAAATCTCTCAAATATTGTTGAGGCTTATAAAGCCTACGAAAATAGGGATGCTGATCGAGAAACTGCACGAGAATTTAAACCACCGACCTATCTTTTTAATGGAAAAACCATTAAATGCATTGGTGTTGATGAAAAAGCAGAGAAAGGATTCAGCAAAATCTCTTCTGCAAAAATTTTGAATGCTATTAATAGTGGAATAGAGAGAAAAGATGCTGCTGTTACTGAAAATATAGATAGATTAAAAGATATTATGAAGCCTATTCGAGAAACTAAATATTCTATATTAGGCAAATGGATTTCAAAAATCAAAAACCTATTCATTAATAAAAGTTTTATCACATCTTCCCAATATGCTGAAATAGTCGACCTTCAATTGGATAAATTTTAATAGAAAGAAATAGTACGATTAATGGATTTTTTAATTACGGATGTGTTTCCAAAATGACTTTCAATGCATGTTGATTGGCAGCGTCAGCAAATACTTCGTATGCTTTTATAACATTTGTTAAATCAAAATGATGGGTAATTAATACACCTGGTTTAAGCATACCAGCAGCAAAGGTTTTTAAAAGAATCGAAATACTGAAAGTATCCACTAAGCCCGTTGTTATGGTGATGTTTTGATTCCAAAGCTTTTCTAAATGCAAACAGACACTTTTCCCATGCACACCCACATTGGCAATGTAACCACCTGGAGCAACAATAGCCTGACAAGTTTCGAATGTTTCTGGTTTTCCTACAGCTTCAATAACGATATCAAAGCCTTTTTGATTAGTCATTTCTAAAACGCGCTCGATTACATCATTACCGTCACCATTAATTGTTACTTTAGCTCCCAGCAGCTTAGCAACTTCCAATCGAAAATTATCTTTATCAACGACAACAATTTCTGAGGGTGAATAGAACTGAGCCGTCAGTAAAACAGCTAAACCAATAGGACCTGCCCCTATAATCGCAACTTTATCTCCTAATTTGATTTTTCCCTTCAAAACCCCTGTTTCATAACCTGTTGGTAAAACATCACTAAATAGACAAATGAGATCTTCGTCAACATTGGAAGGAATGGCGTGAAGACTTGTATCGGCAAATGGAATACGCACATATTCTGCTTGCGTGCCATCGATTTTGTTTCCGAGTAACCACCCTCCAACCTCACATTGCGAGTACATTTGTTTCTTGCAATAAGCACATTTGCCACAGGAGGTAATACAGGAAATTAACACTTTATCATAAACCTGAAAATTTGAAACTGCGTTGCCCACAGCCTCGATGGTTCCCACTCCTTCATGGCCTAAAATACGCCCCTTTGCGACTGTTGGTACTTCGCCTTTTATAATATGAAGATCCGTTCCACAGATTGTCGTTTTTGATATTTTTATAATACAATCCGTGGATTTTTCAATTTGAGGTTTAAGCCTTTCTTCGAGACTAATTTTATTTGGCCCCTTATACACTAAAGCCTTCATAATTTCTCTCTCATGTCTAATTAATTAGAGGACGGCTAAAAGAAAAGGGCAGGCTTTACAGCCTGCCCCATTATTGACATACACACGGTTAACTAAAATTAGTTAACAATTGTGCTTTCTTGCTGAACGATCGGAGTCTTGATAGAATCCGAAGATACTTCAGCAATGATACGTGCATCACCAGATTCTTTTGCTCTCGCGTCGATTCTGAATTTCAATGTTTGTCGAGGTGCGAAGTTAGCTACAGGAGCAAAAGTAACTGTTTGACCAGATACTGTGCCTGCTGAATCGCCAACTGCAGCAGTTGGAGTCACTTCTTTAGGGAAGCGTACGACAACAGCTACATTACTATCTGCTTCAGAGCCTTGGTTTGTGACTGTGATGCAATAGGTTGTTGATTCACCAATGCAAATTGGATCTTCAGTATCTGTGATGCACATGTTGAGTGCAGGACGACCTCTCCAACGAGTTGTTGCTTCTGCGCAAGCTGTGCAATTCTGACAGTTTGTTACAGTCACACGGTTTGTCCAGCATCCTGGTGTGCATGTAGTTAAAGTGATTGGGAGTGTAACCTTCTCACCTGGTTTAAGTTCCTTTAATCTCCAAACAGCTTGATTTCCACGGATTGTTGCACCATTAGCTGAAACAATAGATGTTGAGCTTGGAGCGCAATCTGTGATTGTCACTTCTGTCAGATCTTTATCACCTGGGTTTGTCACAGTGATTTGGTAATCAGCATTTTTGCCGATTGGAACTTCTTTTGGACCCACTTTTGTGATCTCAATGCATTCTTTGCAAACGTTTGTGCACCATTGGCAAGATACTGTATCAGCATTGCATGCTGTTACAACCGCTGTGTTGCACACTTGTCCACGCTTTACAGCTGTAAAGCATAGATTAATTTTTTTCGTTTGGCAAGGTTCTAGCGTTCCTAGCTTATAGCAAAGAGTACGTAGGCAGCTGCTGTGCTCAAGTCCTTCCGGTACATTATCTGTTACAACAACATCTTCTGCTGCGCAGCTTCCGCGGTTTGTTACAGTTATTGTATAGTTGACTTGATCACCTGGGCAAACTTCTTCTGGTCCACACTTATGGCAGGTCAGAATAGGTTTAGCACAGAGCAAAGAACAGAATCTGACTGGAGATGCTGTTGCACAAAAACATGCACAAAGCTCACCTTCACATTCACATTTCACCCATACTTTTGCTGGGACGCACTGCCCTTTTTCCATTGAGCCAATTTCCCATACGAGTTTGTTTCCATCCACTTTCGCTTCTGGAACGCTACGTACAAAAGAAACGCCTTCTGGTAAATGAGTCGTGACAACCACATTGCAAACATCATCGCAAGCTTGAATGTCAAATTCTAAAGGATATTGATCCCCTAGCATACACATTTTAGGATTGCGCGCTGTTACAGTAATCCCATCGTGGCAAACCAATTTATTTTGATTTCCATGACGGCAAGGTGTAATCGTTTTGCAAAGAGGCTCCTCGCAACACGCTGGCTGTGGAGGAACGCAAACAGGCTTGCACACTGGAGCAGGTTGTGGACATGCTTGTCGTGGTGCAGGACATGTTCTTGGTTGCGGACAAGCAGGCTGAGGGCAAGCTTGTCTTGGACGAGAAGACTGCTCGTAAGCAGGTGCGTAAGAACCTTGCGGACCTGGAGCATATGATTGCTCATAGCCTTGACCGTAAGATTGTTGCTCGTCAACGGGATACCCACCACCCCAACCATAATTGTTTGGGCTAGAATGAGCAGCTCCTAGAAAAGCAGTTGCGCACAAAAAAAGCAACGAGGTGATCACTCCTAGTTGTTTTCTCATTATAAAGACTCCTTTTTTAACGTCTTTGGTAGATTTTTCAATCTGTTTGCAGTCATTTTCACTGTCACCTTTGCCGCATTTTGAATTTGCTCTTGGTTGGTGAGAATTTGACCTTAATTTTTGATTAAATTGGGGCTTTGTGTTACTTCCTAGGCGCATCGCCTAAAAAGGAACACAGGCGCCCTATTTAAGCAAAATGAATTTCATCGAAACGATTAATATTCGTAATTGCCTGGATTGCAGCAGCAGTTCTCCCAAATATGAGGACGTGGGCAGCAACCATTTGCTCTTGGCTCAGGACATGGTCTGCAGCTATCGCTAGGGTACGAATCGCAGCATGGATCATAATCACAGCAGCAGCTTGTTAGAGCTATCGCAGCAATTCCTGATGCTAAGAGAGATGTTAATACTTTTTTCATACTGTCTCCTAAGGCTTGAAATTTTCTTTTGCAGAACTCGAAGTTCATATTGTCTTGCGAAAGCTTTTCGATAATTTCATTAGCAGCAATGATAAAAAATTATCATTGCTGCCACAGAAACGATTAGTAGCCGCTTTCACATGGTGCTGGGCATGGTCTTGGCAATGGCCGTGGGCAGCATGGTTTTGGACATACAGGACGTGTATAGCAAGGTTTTGGACAAGGATCACAGCAAGGATCATTGTTGCAGCAGCAGCTTGTTAAAGCAAAAGCTGTTAAGCACAAAGCCAAAACTGATGTAATTTTCTTTTTCATACGACTCTCCTTAAGTTAGAGTTTGGACTTGATAAAGTTCATTATCATCTTTAACACCTTCTCGACCAGTTTTTGCACAGTGCACTTGAAAGTTTACCGGCCATGCCTGATTGATAAGAAAGGTTTTACCTCTTTTAAATACGAGTTGTGCATTAATTCTGCCACAATAATTTTTCAAAAATGCAAACTTTTGTTTTTATTTATTTCCTAACCAATTGCTTTCTAGGTGGTTAAAAAAATCATTTTTTAATTATTATTTTAGAAATAGTCGGAAATCTTTCACTTTTTTAAAGACAAGCGCTCAATTTTAAAAATTGTTCTGATCATTCTCTAAGAGAATTTTTGATTAAAGAGATAAGAAACCCTCAGGATATTAGGCCTTTAATTTGCCTGCCCATCCGAGCTTAGTTCTTAAAGTAGAAAAGTAGTCATGATTTCGTAAAGAAACCAAACGAAAAACACGAGGGGATAAGCTAACACGCAAAACTTCACCTGTTGCCATGGTGAAACGAGTAAAGCCATCGAAAATGATTTCAACTGGAGCATATTCACTAAGGTATTGAACTTGAATATCTTGATTAGACGCCAAAACAATTGGGCGATTAGAAATAGTATGCGGACAAATAGGAGTTAACACAAATGCATTTAAGTCGGGCGTTAAAATGGGGCCCCCAGCAGCCAAGGAATAAGCCGTTGATCCGCTAGGAGTGGAAAGAATTAATCCATCCGCAGAAAACGTATTCAAATAAAGTCCATTGACGTGGACACCGATATCGATTAGTCCAGGATTTTGAGCTCGATGTACGACAATCTCGTTCACAGCAAAACACGTTTCATTATGCATGGATTGTCCTTGCATCATGATTCTTTCTTGGATCTGGAAATTTCCGTTAAGAATGTCTTGTAAACCAGGATAAATCTCCGTCACGGGAATATCTGCCATAAACCCTAAACTGCCTAAATTAATCCCGACAATGGGAGCCATTAGATTAGGATGTCGATGCATTTGACGTAAAATAGTTCCATCTCCCCCCAACGAAATGATAAAATCGACCATTTCAGGATTGATACTGGAAAGGGGAATAGCTCCGATTTCTTCAGCGACTTCGTCTTGAGTGATGATTGAGACACCTTGTGCCGTTAGGTATTCACGGATGTTAATTGCAATGTTTTTAGAATGTTTTTTTGCTGTATTTGGAAACAATGCAATGTGCATATAGCCTCTTTAAAACTCTGACATGTGCGTCAAGTTAGTGTTAATTCTTTCCCGCAGAACGGGTATCAACAAATTCTGAACAATCTGGATTTTTGAGAGAGAATTGAGTCATCACGCTTTCAGCAATTTGACTTGCTGTCAAACCAATCTCTTTAATGATGTCTGCATGGCTTCCATGATCCAAAAAGGCTTCGGGGATTCCAAAATTTAATACCTGAACATGGCTATAACCATTCGTCATGAGAAAATGATTCAATATAGAGCCAAGACCTGAAACCACCGAGTGCTCTTCAATCGTCACAACACGCTTATGCCTTGTGAGTAAATCGCATAAAAGTTCGGAATCTAACGGTTTAACAAATACAGGATCTAATACGGTAGCGTTGACTCCAACCGTCTTTAAAATCTCCCTAACAGCCAAAGCTGTTTGATTCATATGCCCTAGGGCCATAATTAGAATCTCTTCCCCCTCTACAAGGACTTCCCCTTTTCCTAGCTCACGATAACGCAAAGGCTTATCCGAGACATCCGTTGCCATATTGGGATAACGAATGGCTGCGGGACGCCCCCAAGAAAAAGCTGATTCCAAAAGTTCTTTTAAAACATCCCCGTTTCTAGGTTGTGAAATCACCATATTCGGCATCGCATTCAAAAAAGAGATATCATATACCCCATGGTGGGTCGATCCATCTGGACCTGAAATCCCCGCACGGTCAATCGCAAAGACAACAGGAAGCTCTTGTAAGCAAACATCATGGAAAAGATTATCCAAACCACGCTGTAAAAAGGTCGCATAAATGGAAGAAACAACTTTTAACTCTCTTCCATAGGCTAAACCACCACTAAAAGTCACCGCATGCGCTTCTGCAATTCCGACATCATGACATCGGTCTGGAAATTTCTCCATAAATTTATCTAAACAGGATCCTGCCGACATCGCAGGAGTCACAGCAACAATAGAAGCATCTTCTTCCGCCATCTTCAAAAGATGAGAGCCAAAGATATTAGGGAACGTGGGTTTAGAAGATGTGACAGGATGAAATTTTCCTGTATCTAAACAAAAAGGCTTCGCTCCATGATAAGACACAGGGTTTTTAATGGCTTCTTCCATCCCCTGCCCTTTTTTGGTCAAAATGTGAACCACAACTGGCCACTGAGAAGTCTTTAAACCTTCAAAAACATCGATCAGCTTTTTAATGTCATGCCCATCGATTGGCCCAATATAAGAGAGGTCATATTGTTCAAAAAAAGCAGCTGGGCTAACTAAGTTTTTCAAAGACTCTGTGATTTTGTGTCCTTGCTTTGAAAGAGTCGCACCATAGCTTGGGATTTTAGAAACAATGGTGTCAAGTTCCTGGTATAATTTGTTTGTGGTGGGATTACTCAAAAGACGACTTAAAATCTGTGTAATCGCTCCTACATTTTTTGAAATCGACATGTTGTTGTCATTTAAGATCACAATGAAACGCTTTAAATCTCTTGAGATATTATTAAGAGCCTCTAAGGCCATTCCACAAGTCAATGTAGCATCTCCGATAATTGGCACAACATAGTCATCTTTCTGCAGTAAATCTCGACTTTTAGCCACTCCAAGACCTAGAGAAAGAGCTGTTCCTGCGTGACCTGCATGAAAATGGTCGTAGGGTGATTCTTTTGGATGACTGAAGCCACACAATCCTTTATATTGACGGATTGTATGAAAATTTTCTTGTCGGCCTGTCAATAATTTATGCACATATGTCTGGTGGCTAACATCCCAAATAAATTTGTCGTCGGGAGAATTAAAAACAGCATGCAAAGCAATGGTCAGTTCTACCACACCTAAATTTGAAGCTAAGTGTCCCCCGTTGATAGAAAGGACTTCTATAATCCTTTGTCGAACTTCTGATGCGAGAGAATTCAACTCTTGCAAAGAAAGATGTTTAATATCAT
This sequence comes from Parachlamydia acanthamoebae, assembly GCF_000875975.1. Classification (NCBI taxonomy): domain Bacteria; kingdom Pseudomonadati; phylum Chlamydiota; class Chlamydiia; order Parachlamydiales; family Parachlamydiaceae; genus Parachlamydia; species Parachlamydia acanthamoebae. The sequence goes on from NZ_BAWW01000007.1 coordinate 90,194, forward strand.
GCGGACTTTGGATTTTAGAAAGAATAGGGAAACTCATTAAGGACTCATTAATTTTGTTGTTGAATTGCCATTTCCAGAATCGGAAAAGTTTTGCACCTTAGGATTTTGATTGGGATCGAGCGAGAGATCTCCTTGTCTATTTTTAATTAAGACTTCAATACGTCGTTCCGCATCATTCAATCTTTGCGTGCAGGATGCGATTAAACGATCCGCCTCTTCGTAAAGGAGTAGAGATTCATCCAAGCTAACAGCACCTGAATTCATCTTCTCAAGAATTTCTTCTAAACGTGCAAACGCCGCTTCAAAATTCTTTTCTTGTTTATTAGAGTTTGTTTCTTTTTCCACTGCAATTAACTATTTTGAATAGATTTCGTTTATTTGTGCAAGAGCTTCACCATCAGATAATAACATGCGTATTTTCTGATCTTTTTTTAACATACGTACTGAGCTTATAACGGATTGATCTTTTTCCGAAAAGAGAATAGTATACCCTTTTGTTAATAAATTTCGTGGATTTATCGATTTTAATGCGTCTTCTTTATTTTTTAAAAGCTCACGCAAATGCTCTAGTTTAACTTTCCACCTTTGATCCATTAGAATTTTCTCATCTTTTAGCTGAATCGCTTTTCTTAATTCATTTAGTTTTTGCAAAACGAAGAAATCGATCGCTTTGCGCAAATTGACTAATTTTTCCTTCAGATGAAAAATTTGCATTGTGGGCTTTAGGGTTTGCAAAATTTTTTCTCGCGATTCTAAAGCAAAGCGATGCTGCTTGAGCAATCGAAAAGTCGATTGATCCAATTCTTGCCGAAATTCATCCGCTTTTTGCATCCAAGATCCCAAGATGGCATAAGGACTGGCTAATAAAGGCTGCTTTAAAATGGTTTTTAAACAAAGACGATGATGATGAAGTGTCTGTCTCATGCTGTGATCGAGACGGCGTAAAATCTGCTGAAAATGATGCAATTGCTGAGCATTTTCGGTGATCACAATTTCTGCCGCCGCCGAAGGTGTTGGCGCGCGTACATCTGCGACATAATCGGCAATGCAATGATCCGTTTCATGTCCGACAGCCGAAATCACAGGAATTTGACTATTAAAAATGGCCTCTGCGACAATCTCTTCGTTAAAGGCCCAAAGGTCTTCAATGCTTCCGCCACCTCTCCCAACAATCATGACATCGACAAGATTAAAGGTATTAAAATCCTGGATAGCTTTTGCAATTTCTTGCGCAGCCCCAGGTCCCTGAACTTTCACAGGATTCAAAATTAAGTGAAAGCCAGTGGCCCGTCTCGTTAAAATATTTAAAATATCTTGAATAACAGCCCCTGTGGGACTTGTCACAACCCCTATTCGCTTAGGAAATTTGGGCAAGGCTTTTTTATGCTCTGCCTTAAACCACCCTTTTTTGTGCAGTTTAATTTTAAGCTCTTCCAATTTAAGCAACAACTCACCAAGACCAGCTAACCGTAACTCCCGAACAACGATCTGATATTTTCCTGTTGGGGGATAAACATTCAGCTGCCCCTGAACAATCACTTGATCTCCATCTTTTGGAATCATTTTTAGACTGGAGGCATCCCCCCGAAACATCACGGCCGCCACTTGTGCATGCGCATCCTTTAAAGAAAAATAGATGTGACCAGAGGATTGCACTTTACAATTGCTCACTTCTCCCTGTAACCAAACAAGAGAAAAGGTCGATTCCAAACTATGCTTAATTGCAGTGGTCAGCTGTGAAACTGTTAAAATAGGAGCTTCGTGCGGCATGATCGTTATTATTTTCTTTTACGCGGACGACTTTTTGATGGAGATTTGGAGGGCTTCTTTTTCGCGCTTGTAAAATTTTTTCCCTTTCGTTTCGATGATCCCTTTGGAGATTTTTTTTCTGTTGGCTCTGCCTGAACAAAATGCCACTTACTTTCCAGAGTGATAAAATCAATCTCCTTTAAAATCACAGAAATTTTTGTTCCAGAAGTAAAACCCTGACCCGTTCGTGTTCCTTTAAGACTTAAAGAAGGCTCATCATATAAATAGTAATCATTTCCGATTTCAGAGACATGCAAGAATCCCTCAAGCATAAAATCAAGAACTTCAAAAAAGAAGCCAAAATTTTTGACGCGTGTGATCACAGCGTCATATTGTTTATAAGGATCTTGCTGCTTGATTTCTTGGAGAAGACGGTATTTCTTTAATAAAACAACGCTTCCTTCCGCTTTAGCACTTAACCGTTCTTGTTCTGAGCACTGCGCTGCAACCATCTCTAAATGAGGAAGGTCTGCCTCTAAACCAAATAAAAGACGATGAATAATCAGATCCACATAACGGCGAATAGGGCTCGTAAAGTGGCAATAATGCGTTAGTCCTAGCCCATAATGCCCAATATTTGCTGGAGAATAAACAGCCAGACGCATGCGCCGGATGTAAGAAGTCGCTAAATACTGTCCATAGGGAGTCTCTAAAGCTTCATCAAATAGTTTTTGTAGCTCGGAAGGCGTAGGCGCTTCAGACAAATGAAAACCAAAGGCACTTGTCAAAAAGGAAAAATCGCGCATGTTTTCAGAAGAAGGCACATCGTGAATTCGGTAAGGGAGATTTTTTCCTTCTTGATCAAGATGCAGAGCAATTACTTCATTCGCTTTCAACATAAATTCTTCGACAAGCTGGTGCGTAATATCATAAACAACCAGGTCTAATCCTTGTGGAACACCGTTTTCATTTACCTTAACCACGAGATCTGGCATCGCAAATTCAATGCTACCTCTTTCATAACGTTTGCGTTTGAGTTTGTAACAAAGCTCAACCATCAGCTGCAAAGTCGGTTCATAAGGACTTTTTTTCTGACCATCCAAGATTTGCTTAGCTTCTCTATAAGTCATCCGCTTTTTGCTTTTGATCACAGAGCGAGAAATGCGGTAGTCCAGCATATTCCCTTCCGGATCAAAGTGGATATGTACGGAAACAGTTAGACGATTCACATTTGCTCTTAAACTGCACAAATTGCTAGACAATTCGTGTGGAAGCATTGGTAAGCAATAGCCTGGAAAGTAGGTTGAGTTCCCGCGACGGCTTGCCTCAAGATCCAATGCCGATCCTTGTTGCACATAGTGGGACACATCCGCGATATGTACGCCTAAATGAAAATGCCCATCTTCACTCTTCGCAAGACTCAAAGCATCGTCAAAATCTTTTGCTGTATCGGGATCAATTGTAAAACATTCAACATCTCTTAAATCTTCTCGATCGACCAGATCTTTTTTCGATACAACCTTCCCAAAATCTTTAGCTTCTGTCAAAGCTTTGGAAGGGAAATCTGCTCGAAGCTCGTACTCTTCAATAGCTGCAGGAATATCGCATGCGGGATCGGAAATGTGCCCTAAATAGTGAGACATGCGACAGGTCGTTTCATTCTTTTTATCTCCCCAGTCCACGACTTCCATGATCACGCGATCACCAACTTGCAAAGGTTTGCCCTCTGCTTGTTGAACGACAACTTGTTGAGACGTCCCAAGTAAAGGCACATAGGCATAAACGGCGCCATTGGGATAAACTGTTCGGATAATTCCTGCAATGTGTGTCCGACCGCGTTCAACAATCGCGATAACTTTGCCTTCTGGTCCTTTTTCAGAAATTGCAAGTGTATCGATGACGACCTCAACCTTATCGCCATCCACAGCATTTTGTGTATGAGGACGAGGGATAAAAATATCTTGATCGCACACCGAAGGATCGTCGGGTTGTACAAAACCAAAACCACGGGGATGCATATGAATAATTCCGCTAATCACATCTGTATGTGTTTTTTTGGCAATGTACTTTCCTTGAGAAAGCTGGGTGACCCCTTTTGCAACTAGAGCATCTAAAACTTCTTGAAATATTTCGATGTGCTGGGGATGAATTTGAAGCTTTTGACTTAATTCAGAAAAAGTCGCAGGAAAAAATGCTTTTCCTCCAATAAACTGTTCGACAGTTTTAAGGAAATTTTGAAACAGCTTTTCCTCTTTTTTAGATTTTTTAGGTTTTTTAGAGATGGAGACGACTTTTTTTTTGTCACTTGAGACTTTTTTTGGCATTGAACTCTTAAATTGGTAAAGGTTTTTAATTAATCAAACTCTTTAACTCTATCATAATTTTTCGTTTATACATACTAAAAACTCAAATACCCTGTGAAGGTATTTTGTTCCAGAATCATACTTATTTTTTCGTAAGGATGGTAAACACACCCGTCTTCGCTGACAGGGACAAATTCAAGAGATTTATTTCCTATCTCATCTAAAAAAGGATCGTGAAATTCTTTAGGCAGCGCAATCAAAAATGGAAGCCACCCTCTCACATAATCTTCGAATCCCTTCTTCCCATGAAATTTTGCCGCATGACTAGACGTTTCGATATGAAGCATTTTCAATCCAGCTTCTTGCACTACTTGAGAATAAGCATTTTGATCTAAAAATTCATAAGGACGTGGATCTTGAAGAAAATAATTACGCCATTTTGGATGATCGGCAACTGCTTCGATTGGATCCCAAAAAGTGAGGCAGCGAGGAAACGTCACAATAATCGCTTTTCCTCCATAGTTAAGGAGTTGTTTCATTTGCTGAAAAACAGCCTTTTGATTTTTTACCCAATGTAAACAACTAAACGAAGTAATGAGATCAAAACTTTGTTCAAATGGTAATTGAACGGCATCTTGAATTTGAAAATCTAAATTTGGATATTCTACATTTGAAAATGATTGCTTAGCCAAATGAATCATTCCGGGTGATTTATCAATTCCAATCGCAAAACCGTTGGGAATTTTTTTGGCAATCTCTGCTGTAATTTTTCCATCACCACATCCAATATCTAGAACGTTTTCATTTCCTGTAAAAGGAAAATAATTCAAGGGGTCCTGCGCAAGAGCATACTGTAAAATAGAATTTTTTTTATAGTGTTTTGCGTCTAAATCGCCTGCAGCTACCATAATCAATGCCTTAAAATTTCATTTACTTAAACAAGCTATCATGAAGGTAGATTTTTGCAAAATATTGTAATAAAGATTTCACCTTGCATTCAAATGCATATTTTTAATTTAATCCAAAACAGATAGATCTACACATTCAAAAACAAATAAATTAGCTCATCTATTTTTTAAAGGAATTGAATGGCGGACATCTGGATTTTGGCAACACTATGGATAGGATTAGCTCTTATTTCCACTTTTATTTCTATCAAATTGAGGATTGCAACAGCCCTATCTGAAATTTTTATCGGTATTGCCACACAAGCGATTGTGATCACTTATTTCGCGGGATTTTCCTTAGGAGCAAATCAACCTTGGATTGCATTTTTAGCGGGCTGTGGAGCCATTGTTTTAACTTTTCTTGCAGGAGCAGAACTTGATCCTTTAATTTTTCGTTCGAAGTGGAAAGAAGTCAGCTTGATTGGAATAATCGCCTTTTTTGTCCCATTTTTTGGATGCGCCGCCACCGCTTATTATATCCTTCATTGGGATGTCATGGCAAGCTGGCTATGTGGCGTAGCTTTATCCACAACATCAGTGACGGTCGTTTATGCCGTCATGCTTGAGCTGGGACTTAATCGAACAGAATTTGGAAAAATTGTGCTCGGAGCATGCTTTATCAATGACTTGGGAACTGTGATTGCACTGGGACTCCTTTTTTCTCCATTCACCATGAAAACCCTGATTTTTGTGATCGCGAGCATTGCTCTGTTCATTTTTTTACCTCATGTCACCCAATATTTTTTCCAATTATACGGGGATCTCCCTGCCGAAATTGAAACGAAATATATTTTACTTGTACTATTTGGCATGGGCGGATTAGCCACTTGGGCTGGAAGCGAAGCCGTTTTACCAGCTTACATGATTGGTATGATTTTAGCTGGAACGGTTGGGAAAAACCTCGCCTTTATTCGACGGATTCGCACATTAACTTTAGGCTTTTTAACCCCTTTTTATTTTATTCGAGCAGGCTCACTTGTCTCACTATCGGCATTAATAGCTGCCCCTTTGGCCTTTGTTGTTTTGCTTACAGCAAAAATGCTTACAAAAATTTGTGGCGTCTACCCAACTGCTAAGTTAATCAAATACCCTCACCTAGAGTCAATGTACACAACATTATTAATGTCGACTGGGCTAACTTTTGGGACTATTTCGTCATTATTTGGATTAACTCATGGAATTATTAACTCAGAACAATATTCCTATTTAGTTGCGGCAGTCATAGGAACTGCAATTGTTCCAACTATCATTGCTAATGCTTTTTATCTTCCTAAGCATCTTCTTCAAGAAAATGAACCAAAAATAAAACCACCAAAACAATAGCTAAGTTCAAAAGGACGATTTTATGATAAAAAAAATTTTAGTCGCTTACGATGGAGAACAATCCCATTCTGCATTTCTTTTTGGCTTGGATATGGCAAAAAAATTTGATGCTGAAATTGAAATCCTATCAATAGTGCGCATCTTAGAACCACCAGAAGATGTTGAAACACGCGATAATTTAGAAAAAGGAAAAGATCACTATGAGAAGTTTTTTAAACTTTTGAGACATGAAGCCCGTTCCCATGGTTTACGTATTAAAACTGAAATTGCGCTTGGTCATCCAGCCGAACAAATCATTCATTGGGCTGAAAAGAAAAAAGTTGATGTAATCATACTGGGGCCCCAGACTAAAAATACATTGGGTCAGTGGTTACTAGGATCTATTCCTGACCGAGTCGTTCATCATGCTCCTTGTACGGTTATTGTTGTAAAGCCAGATCATCATAAAAGTTAAAAAACATAGAAAATATTAGGAATAATCTGATAATCAGCAAACCTTTTATCATTCCCGAAATTGAAGTCATTCCGATTGCTCTTAATCTGCAGTAGACGGTAAACTATTATCTTGCGGGCAAAACCCCTCCCTTCAAATATTATTTTTTAATCATAGAGAATTGTTTCTTCGTTCTACCTCCAATGAAGTACATTGTCTGTTGAAGTTGTAAAATGGATAAAAAGATGCAAAAGTACAATCACAAGCAAATTGAAAAAAAATGGCAGAAATATTGGCTCGATCATAAGACATATAAAGTTGAGATCGATCGCGCAAAGCCAAAATATTACGTGCTGGACATGTTTCCCTATCCGTCGGGATCAGGTTTACACGTGGGACACCCTGAAGGATACACGGCAACAGATATTCTCGCGCGTTATAAAAGACAAAAGGGATTTAATGTCCTCCATCCTATGGGTTGGGACAACTTCGGACTTCCGGCTGAACAATATGCGATTCGTACCGGCACACATCCCGCTGTTACGACAAAAAAAAACGTAGAAAATTTCAAACGGCAACTTCAGTCCCTTGGTTTTAGCTACGACTGGGATCGTGAAATCAGTACAAGTGATCCTTCTTATTACAAATGGACGCAATGGATTTTCACAAAGCTTTATGAAAAAGGCTTAGCGTATGAAGCTGAAATGTCTGTTAACTTTTGCCCTGCACTCGGAACTGTTTTAGCCAACGAAGAAATTGAAAATGGACGTGCCAAAGAAGGTGGCCATGTTGTAGAAAGACGCCCCCTCAGACAGTGGGTGCTTAAAATCACAGCTTACGCAGAAAGGCTCCTGCAAGATCTTGACCTCCTTGACTGGCCAGAAGGATTGAAAAAATTGCAAGCCAACTGGATCGGTAGAAGCGAAGGCGTTCAAGTCGATTTTTTAATCGATGGAACGGATGAAAAAATCACAGTTTTTACCACCTGCCCCCATACTCTCTTTGGTGCGACATATGTCGTCTTAGCTCCTGAACATCCGTTGATCAAGCAAATCACAACGGCTGCTCAAAAAGATGCGATTGAAGGCTATCAAAAAGAAACTGCTTCGAAAAGTGATTTCGATCGTACAGAAATGGCCAAGAATAAAACGGGTGTTTTTACTGGGGCTTATGCCATCAATCCCGTCAATCAACAAAAAATTCCGATTTGGATTGCAGACTACGTCCTGATTAATTACGGAACTGGAGCTGTCATGGCGGTCCCCTCCCACGATGAAAGAGATTTTGAATTCGCAACGCAATATGAATTACCATTCGTGCAAGTGATCGATCCAGAGCTCACTGCTGAAGATGAAAACCATGATCAAATTCAACAAGCAATCGCATGTGGAAAAAAATGCTGGACAGGTAATGGAAAAGCAATCAATAGCCAACACAATGACTTTTCCATCAATGGTCTAACAACTGAACAAGCCAAAGAAAGCGTGGCGAATTGGCTAGAAAGCAACCAAAAAGGTCGAAAAACGATTAGCTTTAAGCTAAGAGATTGGCTGTTTTCAAGACAACGTTATTGGGGCGAACCCTTCCCGCTTCTTCACTTTGAGGATGGCACCATTCGTACATTAGATTTCGATGAGCTTCCTTTATGTCCACCTCAGATTAGTCAGTACAAACCCGCAAGTGATGGAAGCAGCCCTCTTGCGAATGCCCCAGAATGGGTGTTTATTACTGATGTAAAAACAGGAAAAGCTGCACGTCGCGAAACCAATACAATGCCACAATGGGCGGGTTCGTGCTGGTACTATATTCGTTTTTGTGATCCACATAATGATGTAGAGGCATGGAGCAAGGAAGCAGAACAATATTGGCTACCTGTAGACTTATATGTCGGAGGCGTTGAACATGCCGTGCTACACCTATTATACTCCCGTTTTTGGCATAAAGTTCTCTATGATTGTGGTTTTTTAAGTACTTCAGAACCTTTCCAAACATTGCGTAACCAAGGGCTTATTACTGCACGTTCTTTTCAAAACAGTTTAGGAGCTTATGTGGCACCTGAAGATGTTCAGGAGAAAGAGGGTGAATATTTCCATCGCGAAACTGGAGAAAAACTCAAAAGTCAAATCGAAAAAATGTCTAAATCAAAACTCAATGGTGTTTCACCTGATGAAATCATTGAAGAATTTGGAGCAGATTCCCTGCGCTTATATGAAATGTTTATGGGCCCTTTGGAAAAAGAAAAAGTATGGAATACCGATGCTGTTTCGGGATGCAGACGCTTTCTCGCACGCTTTTATGACCTAGCCGTTTCGCCAAAGCTCACACAAGAGACGACTGTGGAAGCCTTAAAATTAGGTCATCGCCTTGTAAAAGGAGTGGAAGAAGATATTGTCGCTATGCAGTTTAATACGGCTATTGCCAAAATGATGGAATTTATTAATGACTTCTCAAAATTAGATACCTATCCAGCATCCGTTTTAAAAATGGCGGCACAAGCTCTTTATCCTTTTGCCCCCCATTTGGCAGAAGAAATTTGGGAAATCTTAGGAATCAAAGAATCTCTCAGTTATACCTCCTATCCGCAAGCGGAACAATGTTACCTAGAAGATTCCACGGTTCTCTATGTTGTACAAGTTAACGGTAAATTGCGCGGACGTTTTGAACTCCCCAAAGATCAAACAGAAGAGCAAATCGTAGAAGCAGCTAAAAAAGATCCAGGCATTCAGCGCCATATTGCAGGCACCGAAATTATAAAGGTAATTTTTGTCCCCAACAAGCTTTTAAATTTTGTTGTCAGACAATAAATATTCTACTTAAGTTAAGGAAGGGCATGGTTTCAATTATGAAACCATGCCACCCACTCAATTAACCTGGAGCATATCCGATTATGCCTGAATTGCCAGAAGTTGAAACAATCACACGAGAAATGCGAGAAGCAAAACTCGAGGGAAGAACGATTGAAAAAGCCCAAATTTTTTGGGAAAGAACCATTGCCACTCCTTCCCCTTCTATTTTTTCTAAAAAAATTGTCGGTCAAAAAATCTTAAACATCAGCCGACGTGGCAAATTCATCATTTTAACCCTTTCAGAAGAGTCCTTGCTGATTCATTTACGTATGACAGGAAAGTTTTTAATTGCGAAAGAACAAATCAAACCTGATTCGCATGAAAGAGTCAGACTTTTTTTGGATGATGGACGCATTTTACGTTATGAAGATCAGCGTAAATTTGGAAAGTGGTATTTAGTAAAAAATCCTGATGAAGTGCTAGGAGCCCTTGGGATTGAACCTTTGTCAGAGAATTTCACCCTTTCTACATTTCAAAAGATTTTAACAGGTCACCACCGACAAATTAAGCCTTTTTTACTTGATCAGCATTACATTGCAGGATTAGGAAATATCTACGTAGATGAAGCTTTATGGGTCTCTAAAATCCACCCATTAAGATCGGTTTCAACCTTAACAAAAAAAGAGATCAAAGCTTTACATGAGGCCATACCGATTGTTCTCCAAACCGGCATCAAGAACATTGGCACGAGTTTAGGGGCTGCAAGAGCAAATTATTTTAGTGTGAGTGGTCGTAGGGGATCTAATCAAAATGCATTAAATGTTTTTCGAAAAGATGGTTTGCCTTGTCCGCGCTGTAACACAACAATCAAAAAAATGACTGTCGGACAGCGTGGAACGCATTATTGTCCAGTATGTCAATCTCAATAAATCCTTATCAAAAAAACCTGTCAATATAATAAACTTTAAAGTATAATAGATAATTAGTCTGTTTTAAGGAGTTTTTTATGAAAAAAATTTTCTCACTATTTTTATTATTAAATTTTATTTCTTTTTTTGCATTCTGTTCTGAAAGTAAAGATTTAAGCTACCATGTAGAGGGAATGGGCATATTTCCAGAAATTGAATATTCTCCTGAACGTTCAGTGTCAATTTCACTTGATATAGTCAATCAAAAGATTACCGATATTAAAATTGATCATATCTCAAAAGTCGCGAAGGAATTGCTCCATCAGTATCCAATAAAAAGCGATTATATAGACAGTCATGATTTTAACATTTATTACTATCATCCTGTCGCAAGCCAGGGAGGCAAAAGCATTGCGATTCATTCTATAAAAATGCCCAATGAGTATCAATATGTAGGCTGGGGACATTATTTAGAAGAAATGCATTGGATTAGAGGCAAAGGGCCTATCGTCATCGGTACAAAAGCTGCAGTGGAGAATTTACAAGCGTTTGAGCAAACTAACACCGATTCTATCTTTCAAGGTGATATTCAATATGACTCAAATAATGGAACAATCGCAATCATTTTTGATCATCAATCAAAACAATTTTCAGGTCATTTATATCTTCATGATGAACAAATAGTCGATTTTCAAGGAGCCTATTCTGAATTAAGTCAAGAAAAATTAACTGGAAAAATTTTTGATTCAGGAAATGAAATTGGACAGCTTGATTTCATGTTTTTCGGTGATAGCAACCCTGAGATTGGAGGAATATTTGACTTTGAGCAAGCATCCTTAGGAAAAATAAAAGGGATCTTTGCTGTACGTGCATTTTAAAGAGGGAAAAGAAGTCTTTAACATGAAATACATAGCTCAATTTTTAAAAAGTTGGATGCGCTATTAGATTTTCAAAACACAACACACAACATTTGACAATATCTCCAAAACAGCTTGCAGCTGCGCCAGCATAATCCATTTCCCCCGAAGAATTTAAGAGTAATGACTCAAACTTATAGAAATTTTAACAAAATATAGAGCTGACGAAAGTATTTTGAATCATTCTAGAAAGCTGTGGAACAGTCTTAGTCGCCTCAATCTTTGAGATGAGGCGACCAAGCTGGACGTCAAAGGTATTTTTAAGATATTACACGGAATGATTTTCTAGGAAAATAGCCGAGATATTTCAAACAACAAGAAGGTACTTCATTATTTTTTTCTACCTTCTTGCAAGTTATCCACATATTCGTCCTTAAGATAATTTAAGCCACTAGCGATAAGAAAATCACCTAAACGTTGAATAATGGGCAAGCCTAACCGCACACCTACAACTTCAGCAAGTACTCCTGCTACAAGCAATGAACAGCCAACTTCAATACGTGCAGATATGAGAATTTCCTCTTCAGGATTTTTAGGATCATTTTTAGATTTTTGAAGAAAATCTAAATATTCAAGCTCTGCATTGTATTCGATACCATAAGCAAGACAATCCTTCATATAGGCATATTTGTGATCAACACGCTTTTTCTTAAGTTTGATAAATTTTTTAAACTTTTTGAAATCTTCCTTTGGGATTTTAATGCCGCTCTTCTTGATTTTCTCCTCAACAATATTCAACATCTCATCCATGTTAATTTTTGCGTTAAGACACGCCTCAGCTTCTTGCTTAAATTCAAACATAGTTTTAATGAGTTTGGAGTTGTCTGAACGATTAGCATATTTCTTCATCTTTTCAGCAAGATTTTGCAGCTTGACCGCGTAGACAACATCGCCGATTGTTATTGGAGAGTTGCTTGGATCGGCAATGTGCTTAGTAAAAAAGAAACTGTCGTACAGTATAAACATACCCGCTTAAAAGAAAGAGAACGTAAAAAATTAACCATTGTATAGCCTTTCGTTTTCGGTTTTCTTCGGTGGATTTCATTTTATTTATAAAATCATAAATAGGAAAAGATAGGGCGTATGAGAATATAATCGATTGAACGATCATGCTTGCTACTTGTATTGCAAATATAAGAAAAAGATTCATTTGTATCTTTGAATTTTTTAAAAAATTTTAACGGTATATCAGTCTGAAAAAAGAAACAAGAGGTATTTGTAACACATTTCTCATTTAAATAATAAGACATCCTAAGGATTGAAAGAACATCCTTTTTTCCATATGACCGATTCTAATTGTCACTTTCTTACACATCTTCTAAATTGGCTCAAAGGAGAAGTTCATATCTTTTGAGATATATTTTTTTAAAGAAAAGTATATAACATTAATTTGAGAAAGTTGAAAACTCTTGAGAGAAGACAAGAGATATTGTCAAATGTTGTATTTTGAGCATCTAATAGCGCATCCAACTTTTTAAAAATTAAGCTGTGTATTTCACGTTAAAGACTTCTTCCCCATCTTTAAACTGCACACCCAAAATCAGTTTGCTAATCAACTCATGACCTTTTAATTTTCGCCATCGCTTTTGTGCTTCCATTAAAAGCTTGTAAACCATGGCAAGTGTAGCTGTTCTGGATCCACAGCCTTTGGTTTCTCGTATGCGATGCCTAATAGTTGCAAATGTTGATTCGATTGGATTCGTTGTTCTTATATACTTATCCAATAGCTCGTGCTGAGCACTTCTACATTTTTTTGTTAAGGCGGTTTTTTCTCTGCTCAATGAACAACACGAAAATTATATATTTTACTTTTATTTCAGATTACTATTTACTATTTGAAAAATTCAAAGAAGGCCATAGCTGTGCAAATCAAAAGACTTATGTTCATTTCATTTTTACTCTTAAATATCGAGTCAGGATTTTGTGCCGATATCACATGGATTGGGAGCACTAGTAATGATGTTTTAACTGCTACTAATTGGAATCCTAATGTCGTGCCCGGAAGCACAGACACAGCGATTTTTTCTGCAAACGGAGAATCCCTTACACCAACGTTATCTGATTCTCCTGCCACTGATGTTAACATGGGAACTCTCCAATTCTCTGATGCAACCTCCTACAACTTTACCTTACAATTTGCAGTTTCCAGACAACTTCATCTTCAACAAATCGGTGTGCTCAATCTAGGAGCATCTAATCAATTTTTTTCCATTAATGGCACAAACTCCATTTTGCGCTTTGAAAACAACAGCTCAGCAGATTCGACGCAATCAGGAAAAGTCTTTTATCATATCACCAATGTGGGACGCGTTCGGTTTGCTAATAGTGCCACGGCTTCTAACGCAAATATCGATCTCGACGCCAGTGGCGGGCTTCTTGAATTCTTCTCAACATCTACAGCAGCAAATGCCCAAATTACAATGACCGGGAATAATGCTACAACCACTTTTTTTAACAATAGCACTGGCGGATCAGCAATGATTGCCAGCACTAATAATGGAAATATTGTCTTTACAAATACTTCCAAAGCACAAAATGTCAAAATATTTGCTGATAAAACGACCTTGAGTTTTAGCGGATCCAGTCAAGCCAATTCAGCACAAATTACAGCAACAAATGGCTCTGTGGTCACCTTTAATGGAAATAGTACGGCCAATACGTCAACCATTCAGGCCAACGCAAGCTCCATTTTATTTTCAGGAGCTGCTTCTGGAGCAGATGCAACAATTAATCTACAAAACCATTCACAAGTTTTTTTTAATCAGAATAATACACTCGCCACTCTCTGCGCTGATTCATCAAGCTTAGTCAATTTAAATTCTTTTCAACTAGTCTTAGGCGCGAATAATGCGAATTCTGTCATTGATGGAATCATCAATGGAATCGGAGGCAGCCTCATCAAAAATGGATCGGGAACATTAACTCTCAACGGAAGCAATTCTTTTACTGGTAGCACCAATATTCTGGGCGGAACTTTAAACGGCTCAGGATCTGTTGACGGGGATTTAAACATTTTCAGTGGTGCAACTTTTGCTCCAGGAAATCAAGCGATTGGGACTTTTAATGTGGGAGGAAACTACACACAAAACGCAGGAAGCATACTTGAAGCTTCTGTTGATGGAACTGGACAAAGTAACTTAGTGCATGCACAAGGCATGGCTAACATCAATGGTACCTTACAAATTCATTCTCCAGATGGACTGTATCGTGTGGGCACGCCTTACCTCATTGTGCATGGAAATGAGGGTAGGACTGGCACATTTTTCAGCAGCAGTGTGGATAACCCTTATTTTTTACCTTCTTTAGAATATGACGCCACAAACGTCTTTTTGACTTTGACAACAGATTTTAGCAACTTTACAGCTAACCAAAACCAAGGCAATGTGGCGAATCAAATTGATCAAATTACTCAACCTGATCTCTCAAAACAAATTTTAATTAATAGTTTAGCGGCATTACCCACAATTCAACTTCAAAGCAGCCTAGCTCAATTCAGCGGAGCTCAATATGTGAGTTTGATACAATCCTGTCAGTTTTCTAATCACCGTTTAATCCGACGTCTAAATGCTTTAAACTTGCTTTTACCTGGTTGCTGTGACTGTGCATCTCCTCTCAACTTTTGGGCACAGTTTGGTGCTGGCCGAGCATTTGTTTCTAATTCTCGTCGTGCGCTAGGCCTAAAGTCTAGTGCCTGGAATATTAATCTGGGTGCCTTTAAATGTTTTAACTCTAACATAACCATCGGGTTGTCAATAGATTATGAATTCACTCGCTTGAATTTCAATCTAGGAGGAGATGCTAAGTATCATCTCACTAAAGGAATCTTGTTCGCCATCTACCAAAATCCTTTATTTTACACCTCTATTGATTTGATCGGCGGGGGTGGCCACTGTCAAGTAAAACGACTTGCTTATGTAGGAAATAAACGCTTGCGCCCAAGATCAAAACCGTTCCTTTCAAATGGAACAGCCTACTTTGAATTAGGCAAAACATTCTGCTTCAGTCAATTCGCCTGCCAACCTTTTCTGGGATTAGATTCGAGCAATTTCTGGCAAACACAAGTATCTGAACGCCATGGACAAGTCTTGAATTTAAAAATTCACAACAAAGACTTTTATGCTTTGGACTCCCTTTTAGGATTTCATTCGGCCGGAAATTTTTATGGGATAGAAATTGAAACGAGTGTGGATTGGCGCCATACCCTCACCCATTCAAAAAATGATATCCGCTTGCATTTCAAAAATTTTGGGGGTTCTTTTAGGAGTCAAGGGACAAAACTCTGCCGTAATTCTGTGGAAGGTTTTCTACAGGCAGGGAAATGGTTACTCCCCTTCATGCAAATTTATGGACAATTATCTGGAGAAAAAGGTTCTCATTTTTCGGACTATCAAGCAAGTGTAGGCCTTGATGCGATTTATTGATTTGATAACTGTCGATTATCCCAAAACTGATGGATCGCAAGATTAGATGTTGAATGAAAAAACTAAAGCCACTTAATATAGCAAGGACAATTCCGATTATCTCTAAATCTTTTTCTTCATATGTATTCCCTATGATTGTGACAAGTATCCCTATGAGCATACTGTACATCCGGCTATAGCAAATGATACCTTCTTCTAGAACTAAGCTTTCTACTAAGGAAAAAGATTGAATCTGATCGATCAAGGGCAGTTATTTGCATAATCTTATTTGTCTGAATAAAAGTGAATTCTATTGATTATACGAAGGCAGGTGCAATACCTGCCCAAAGACTAAACTTGATTAGCAAATTTTGAATAAACAGCTGAAACTGTTTGATGAGGGCCATTTATTTTCATATTGATGGGCTCTGCTCTGGGAATTTTAGAATAGACATATGCAGTGCATGCGACTAATGATAAAATTCCAAGGCCAATTATCATAATTCCTGCGGAAATAAAATCATCGTTATCACTTTGAATTCCAACGTGAAGACTAGTTAATCCACCCGCTAATAGAAGGGTAACGGATGCAATCCCACATTTCATGTTTCCTTTTTCTTCGACATAATGATGTGTGTAATGTCCCTCAAGCACAGGTTGAAGAGCTGTCATACTGACCCCTAATATATTTGATTAAATTTCTTCTAAATGGATGACAGAAACTGGACGTTCTGTCCAACAATTTGTCTGTATGACTGTAAAACAAGCAATCCCTAAAATTGCAAGCGCGCATCCTGTTATCTTAAGATTTTGATCATCTAAAATAGCTCCGGTCGCTGCAATAGAAATACCAGTAAAAAAAGCTACTCCACTCATACATATGCTTGTAATTTTACGTTGGCTATGTGTTTCTGTAAAAATACTTAAATCTTCTATTCTATTATTAGGTCCGATAAGCATCGTAATCTCTTAGGGTTTAATTTATTGAAATGAAACATATACATTTTGTAGTGCTTGAAAGCAAGTAAATTTCAACTAGCTATTTATAAATAAAAAAATAATTAAACAGATAAATTGAAAATTAAATCTATAAATAGTAGATAAAAACTATGACTATGATTAGAGGCGTTCAATGAATTTCAATAACCCTTTTTTTATTAAAAACTGTGCAATCGCAACGATTGCTACGGGTGACAAAGCGAATTCTCTTTCAGAATTGCGCGATAAGTTATTAACTATTAGTCATGATAGTATTTATTACCATTTTTGGAGCCGCAGACTTTTTTCCCAATTTACACATCCTGAATATCCCAATGACTTTTCGCTATGGTCACATCTAAGTTTACATGACGAATACTTAGCTGAGCGACTTAGTATATTAGATCCCACAGACTACGAGAATTTAGAAGATCTTCGTGCTGATCTCATTGATATTATTGAACAGCGCTTAGAAGAAATTCCTCCCGTTGCCTGGGTACAGCGCGGCGATCCCTTTCATTTTATCCGTTCATCCTTAATCGTTTTTGAAACCCCTTACCGGATTGATACTCCATTCGATCTTCCGCAGATGATTCAAAATTTGTCCCCAAACAATATCTTTTATCATTTTATCGATGCGCGTTCACGCACAGAGTCTCGCAGCGACGATTTTAGCACTTGGTTACGTCAGTTTGGCGATGATTTTTTACCCCTCATTGAAAAAATCGAAGCAATCGATCCCTATTTTTTATCTCTTTCCGACTTAAATAATGAGCTGCTGAGTGCCGTTCAAGAGTACTTTAAAACACATCAGCAAGGGGATAAAAAATGACCTCCCAAATTCTAGAAAAGTATGAAGCTGTTGTTGGATCAGAAATTATTAACGAATTACAACAAATAGCTGATCTTTTAAAACACATAAAAATTCTGCACATTAATTCCACACGCTATGGAGGAGGTGTTGCGGAGATCCTTGAAATGATGGTTCAACTAACAAATGCGCTTGGCATTGAAACAAATTGGGAGGTCATGCAGGGTACTTCAGAATTTTTCCAATGCACTAAATTATTTCACAATGGATTACAAGGAGACAAACAGTTAATTGTAAAACCTGAATTACTAAAGGCTTATCAAAGTGTGAATGAAGAAAATGCAGCTCATTTAATGCAACGAGTTGAAGAAGCCGACGTTATTTTTATCCATGATCCACAGCCTGCTGCCCTCATTAACGCCTTTCCTAAGCGTAAAAATAAATGGATCTGGCGTTGTCATATTGACTTGTCCTCCCCTCATCGAATAATTTGGAAATTTTTGCGTAATTATGTTCGTCATTATGATGCAAGCATATTTTCATTAAAAGATTTTGCACAGCCTCTTCCACATCCTATCTACCTAATTCCTCCTAGCATCGATCCATTGAGCGATAAAAATGCAGATCTGCCAGAGGAAGAAATCTCCCAAATTTATTCCCGATTTAATATAGACCCAAATCGTCCCATTATCTTGCAAGTTTCACGATTTGATCAGTTTAAGGATCCTCTTGGAGTCATAAGTTCTTTTCGGTTGGCCAAAAGGTTTAAGCACAATATTCAACTTCTACTAGCAGGGGGTGGAGCTCCAGATGATCCTGAAGGAGAAGCTGTTTTAGAGGCTGTAAAGAAAGAAGCTGCAAAAGATCCAGATATCCATATCCTTTTTTTGCCCTCAGATTCACATCGCACGATTAATGCCTTACAACGAGCTTCTACACTCATTATGCAAAAGTCAATCAGAGAAGGATTCGGACTGACTGTCACAGAAGCCCTATGGAAAAGTAAACCTGTCATTGGGGGAAATACCGGGGGCATTCGCTTACAAGTTGTAAATAATTACAACGGATTTCTTGTAAATACTCCGGAGGGAGCTGCGCTTCGCACTCGTTTTCTCCTTCAAAATCCTGCTATGATTCATGAATTTGGAAAGAATGGTCATCAATTTGTACGGAATCATTTTTTGATTACAAGACATCTACGTGATTATCTGAGTGTCATTATTTCCTTATTGCATCCTCATGATGGAAGAATCGATTTATCTAAAATGAGAACATCATGAATGTACTTGAACGTTTTTTTTCAGAATTATCTGCAAAAAAAAAGTGTCTTTTTCTTTTAGATTACGATGGCACTTTAGCTCCACTTTTGGCTGATAGGTCTCAAGCATTTCCCTATGAAGGTGTTAAAGAGCGACTGCAAGATTTAAGCGACTACAAAAATTATCGCATGGTGATCATAAGTGGACGTAGTTTGGAAGATTTAGAGAGATTCTTAAAGTCGATTGATCCCAGACTCGAACTTTGGGGATCTCATGGGCTTGAACATCTCAACCAAAGTGGACAAAGAAAATGTGAACCTGTTGACCCAAGTATCCAGGAAGGCTTGCAAAAAGCTTTAGAAGCTTGTTTGCTGTACTTTCCTTCTCAGCGTTGCGAAATCAAACCCTTTGGTATTGCATTTCACTGGCGAGGGATTGATGAAAAGGCTAGGGAAAAAATAAAACAGGTCATCCTTCCTGATTGGGAAAAGATCACGCAAGCTTATCCTCTGCATATTTATCAATTTGATGGGGGTTTAGAACTCAAACCTAGGGATCGAAACAAAGGAGACGTTGTCAAAGAACTCCTGCAAAATACACCATCAGACGTACCTGTTGTTTACATGGGTGATGATCAAACGGATGAGGATGCATTTAAGGTCCTAGGAGAAAGAGGGCTCAAAGTTCTTGTTAGAAAAGAATTTCGTCCTACTTTAGCCGATGTTCACCTAGTTCCACCGGAAGAATTACTTACTTTTTTTGATCGTTGCAAATCAATGGCATAGGTTTAATATGGATGATAATCTTGAGAGTAGTCGCTTAATGATCGTTTCCAATCGATTACCGGTCGTTTTTTCACGGGAAGATGGAAAACTAAAATCAAGCCCTGGTTCTGGAGGACTTGTCACTGCTCTAGCCCCTGTATTAAAAAATCGGGGAGGGATTTGGGTGGGTTGGCCTGGATTTGTTGAAGGTGACGAACAAGAAGTGATCCAAGAAATGAATAAATCCCAGAAAGAGGTCGGCTTTTCCTTTTCCCCCGTTTTTCTGACAAAAGAAGATGTTGATTTATACTACAACGGCTTTGCAAATGAAGTGATTTGGCCTCTCTTCCATGATTTACAGTCGGATTGCCGCTTTGATCCAAAATATTGGACAAAAGCTCAAGAGGTCACACACAAATTTGCACTTGCAGTTCAAAAGAAACATAAGAAAAATGACTTTACTTGGGTGCATGATTACCATTTGATTCTTTTAGGTGGAGAGCTTCGTAAATTAAATATTACATCCAAGCTGGCCTTTTTTTTACACATCCCCTTTCCTGCCCCAGATATCTTTTTGAAACTCCCTTGGCGCTTCCAGATTCTACGTGCATTATTGGAATATGACTTGATCGGATTCCAAACCATGCAAGATCAAAAAAACTTTGTCCACTGCTTGCGAAAGCTTCTTCCTGATATCAATCTTACAAGTTCACGTGGCTTACATTTTTGCGAGCTCGGAGAGCGAGAGATTCGAATTGGCTCCTTTCCTATCAGTATTGACTTTAATGCATTTTCAAAATCCGCAGCTAAAAAAGAAATTGCCAATCACGCAAAGATCAGCCACGAAAAGTTGAGTGGGCAAAAGATTATTTTTTCATTGGACCGCTTGGATATCACAAAAGGCATTCCCTATCGATTGGAAGCGATTCGAGATTTGCTTAAACATCATCCAGAACTTCATGCAAAAATTACCTTTATTCAAGTCGTCATTCCTAGCCGAACAGATATTCCTAAGTATCAGAATCTAAAAAACGAAGTAGATCGTTTAGTCGGAGAAATTAATAGCCAATTTACCCAAGCAGGTTGGGTACCGATTGAATATCTATTTCGCCCTCTCACACAACAAGAACTGCTTGCTTTTTATCGCACTTCCGAAATAGTCCTAGTAACACCAGTTAGAGATGGAATGAATCTTGTCTCAAAAGAATTTGTAGCTTCAAATGTGGAAGAAAACGGCGTTTTGATTTTGAGTGAATTTGCCGGGGCAGCTGCTCAATTTCAACATGAAGCCTTTTTAATTAACCCTTATGACATTGAAGGACTATCAAAAGCGATTTTTGATGCCTTGCAACTTCCTAAAGAAGAACGAAAAAAAAGAATGAAAAAAATGCGCAGAAATACAAAACGACATGATATTTTTCGATGGGTGCGCCTCTATTTAAGAGCCGCATTTTCAAAAGACCTTCAAGATTTTCCTGTTATTCAAGAATATGTGCCCACGGAAAATCCACCTGAACAAACTTAATTATCTGATTGATTGTTCTCTAGCTCTTCCAAGCTAGTACTTATTAATCTTACATGCTTGTTAATAAAAATGAGCATAAAATCTTTACTATTAGAATGAAAAACTCTCACAACTTAGCCTTTTCAACACCTAGATTTTTGTGATCATTCTTTCTTCAATTTCAAATGAGACTTTTTTACATTTTCTGTTGATCAAATAAATCTCATCAGTTTTGTAATCCATCAAGAAACAGCCTAAAATCCCTTTTCCCATTTATTTTTTGCTACAAAAAACTAGACAGAAGAATATCCGTGCAAATTCAGTAAAATGGCTTCAATAATGGTTCTATATTTCTATTAAAAGAAAAAATTCAAAAGAATACGCTACCACATTAGATGCTAACAATAAGTATTTTAAAAAAAAGACATTCAATAATCTCAGCCAAATAGATGCTTATCCATTATTTTTTTTGTAAAAAAATAATATGTATGATTCAATCGATTTGAAAAATTATTAAGATATGAAGAGGAAATTCATGATTTTACGTATACTCATCTTAGCGCTGACATTTGCTATCCCTTTATCTGCAATCGAAGAAAATAAAGTGATTGCTAGTACTACAGATCTCACACCCAACAATAAAAGTTGTGTTGGATGCAATAGCTGCCGTCAAAAACCTTCTGCAGCCGAATTGTTGCAATCCATACATACGATTCTAAATAATGAGATATTACTCCTACCACAACTGCAACCACAACTTGTGCAACTATTACAACAAATTGTGAATGAGGGTGGAATAGGAATTGTAGGTCCTCAAGGGCCTACGGGTCCTAGTGGACCTGCAGGTGCTACGGGAGCCACTGGCGCTGCAGGAGCAACAGGAGCTACCGGTGCAGCAGGAGGTGTACTAGACTTTGCAGATTTTTATGCATTGATGCCCCCAGATAACGCTGCAACCGTTGCGGCTGGAGGAGATGTTGATTTTCCAAATGATGGACCTTCGAGCGGCACAGGTTTAATTGCGCGTACTGGTGCTGATACGTTTAATTTGGCAGAAATTGGTTTTTACCAAGTCTTGTTTCAAGTGAGTGTAGCTGAAGCTGGCCAGCTGGTCCTAACCCTTAATTCGGGAGCCGGAGCTCTTGAGCTGCCTTATACAGTTGTGGGGCGTGCAACGGGTACTTCCCAAATAGTAGGAATGGCTCTTCTGGAAACAACTGTTATTAATTCCATACTCACTGTACGTAATCCTGCTTCAGAAAGTACAGCATTAACTATAACTCCTTTGGCAGGTGGAACAGAGCCAGTTTCTGCACATCTAGTTATTACACGAATCAAATAGTCATTAAAGTAGGAAATATCGTATGACATACTTCATGAGAAAGATATATGTAGCAGTAACTCTCTTGTCGATTACTTCATTGGGTTATGCCAACGAAGATTATGATAATTCACTGACCTGTGGAGAAACTGAGAACGACTTTTGCTGCGAACCTATTAGTTGTGGCCTCGGGTTCATCAGTGCTGATCTATTATATTGGAGAGCTTTCGAAAGTGGGCTTGATGCTTGCGTTCCTGGACAAGTTTCCGACATTGTGACATCGGACGGAAAAGTGGTTTCTAGATTCAAAGGAAGGGGTCGAGACCCTCACTTTGATTGGAATCCAGGTTTTCGAATCGCTGCCGGTTATGAACTGCCTTGCAGCGACTTAGATATAGCAGCATCTTGGACGTATTTTCATTCTCGTTCGCATGGCCCGAGAAATCATGGAAATAAAATTCGATGGAATCTCAATTTTGATGCTGTAGATGTTGTAGCTGGCTATGAATCAGATTTCGGTGCATGTTTTGCTCTGAGACCTTTTGGGGGATTGCGTGGAGCATGGATCGATCAAAAGCTACGCATACATGGGACTTCCAATTCAGCAAGTTCTTCTGTAACAAATGACCTGCTTGAGGCCAAAACAAAGAATAAAGAAAATTTCTGGGGAGTAGGTCCTTTAATAGGTCTTGGAGCAGACTGGAACATCGGATGTGGTTTTAGCTTATATACAAGTGCCTCTATAGCTTGGTTATATGGAAACATTGATGTAAGACTTAGGGAAGCTGATGAGACTGTAGATACGGTTAACCTTTGCAGGGTAAAAAAACGTCTCGATGCTAATCTAGCGGTTGCTGATGCTGCATTGGGCATTCGCTGGCAAACATGTTTTTGCAGAAATACTCGATTAATTTTACAGCTAGGCTTAGAGCACCACCGTTATTTTGATTACAACCGAATTGGCGGTTATGGTGATCTGTGCTTTGATGGATTCAATTTTTCTGCTGGGCTTGAGTTTTAAGCCCTGTCTTTCATAAAAACTTGATCTGAATAGAGAGAAGTTTTTGTAACGTAGTTGACGATTCGATTTGGTTCATGATTCCACGTGAACCAAATCCTCCTTTTAGGTTTACAAATCCGTGCCTATGGAGACATTCATCTATAAAATTAACTATTGGAATGATTTCTCTCAAGCTCTTCTAGTTTTTTTTCAAGCTTTTCAATGCGCTCCAAATACTTGCCAATATTACGGGCTTGGACAGATTGGCGGTTATGCTCGGACAGTGAAAGAGCTGGAAATCCCCCATATTTTCCGGGCTTCATCAAGGATTTAGTTACACCTGATTTAGCGGCGATAATCACGCCTGAAACAATCTCTAAGTGTCCTCCAATAGCGGCTTGTCCTCCAATGACAACATGATTCCCAATCTTTGTCGAACCCGCAATCCCTGTTTGAGCGACAACTAAACAATGTGCTCCAATTGTGACACCATGGGCAATTTGGACTGCATTGTTAATTTTGGATCCTTTTCCCACGCGCGTTTCCTTAAATCGTGCTCGATCAATTGTGACATTCGATCCAATTTCCACATCATCTTCAATCACCACAATTCCAATTTGATTAAGCTTGGTATGTTGGCCTCTGGCATCGGTCGTATAGCCAAAACCGCATGCACCAATAACCGCTCCTGGCTGCAAAATCACGCGGTTTCCAATTTGACATCTTTCCCGAACTGTCACGTTTGGATAAAAGAAACAATCATCTCCGATAAAAGAATGTGGGCCAATATAGCACCCCGCCCCTATAGCCGTATTATCACCAATTTGAGCTCCATGGTCAATTACAGCATGAGGTCCAATCGTTACGTTGTCTCCAATAACTGCCGTTTCATGTACAACTGCCGTGGAGTGGATTCCAAAAAAGCCGGATTGACCTTTACTTTCTTCAAAAAAGGCTTCAACCGTTTTTTGAAAGGCACGAGAAGGATCTTCTACAATTAGAACATTGCGATTTTCATCATACGCACTATCGTCCGAAATAAAAACAACCCCTGCTTTCGATTTACGCATAGCTTCATCATAGCGAGCAGTCGTATACTTAGGCTTTGATAAAAAAGAGGCATCATTTTCCCCCGCAGTCACAAGATCAGCCACACCTGTTATGAGATGTTGTGGATTCCCCACAAGCTTCGCTTGAGTCATTTCGGCTAGTTCTGCGAGGGTAAATGCTTTTTGGATCATAAGAAAAACCTGGTATGAAGGGAGTACTGAATGTTTAAGAGAGAACATGGTTACCCATGCTCTCTATGAAGACTTTAGTTTGTAGCAGAAGCTTTGATATCTGCTTCAGACATTTTATCAATGAGATCGATTACTTTATCAGTTAGGTCAAACTCTGGTTTATAGAAGAAGCTGCTTTCTTCATTTAAAACGATGTCTACACCCACTTCTTTTGCAACAGTTTCGGACGCTTTAGCAATTAGCTCTTGCAATTGTTGGACAATCTTCATGTTTGTCTGGCTAAGTGCTTGGTAGTACTGGTTTTGATACTGGGTGATCTCTTGATTAAGTGTACGATACTTATGCTTGAGTTCATTTTCAGCTTCATTAGAAAGGCTATCTACATAGTCCGGATCGCTAAGCTTAGCAGCAATTTCGTTTAAGCTTTTTTCTTTTTCTTGTAGAGAGTTTTCCATCTGTTTTTTCAAAGATTCAAAAACAGTTTGTTCGTGCTTTCCAATTTTAGATTTTTCGATACACACTTTAAAATTTACAACTGCAATTTTAGCTGTTTTATCAAAACTTGTTCCAGAAGTCGCATCTTGTGTTGCAGGAGCCGCGGCGCAAAGGATAAATCCGATTGAACCTGCCATCAACATTTTTACTAAAGCTAGACGGATGTTTTTCATATATGTTCTCCATAAGTTCTAAATCAAAATTTCTTAGAATTGTCCACCAATTGTCAGGAAGAAGCGCTTAACTTCACTACGATTTTTCGCATTCAGTGGGAAACCCATACCAATTGTTAAAGGTGGTCCACTGGCTAGCACTTTAAGACGCGTACCAATACCCACAGAGGTATATAGCCCTCCAAAGTCCCAGGTATTTCCAGAAAGATAACCGCCATCACAGAAGATAAATCCTTCAATACGACTGTTATAGGCATGTGCATATTCCGCTGAGTAAAGTTGCAAGGATAGACCCCCACGAGGATCGCCATCGTTAAATTGTGGACCTAAGCGATAAGAGCGATAACCACGAATGGTACTATTTCCGCCAAGGTACAGTTTTTCATCGAGTGGCAAAGTTTCTTCTGAGGTATGCCCAAAAGGTTGAATAAAGCGAAAGTCTGCACGGAATTTTAATACACCGCTCTTTTCAACAGGAATGTAATAAGAGTTGATGTAAGCTAAAGAACCGAAATGGTGACGCCCGCCTAACCCGGCAACTTCAATATCCAAACGTGATTTGAAACCACGACGAGGATAAGTTGGGCTGTCTGAAGAATCGTAGATAAACGAGCTTCCTACAGCTGAAATAATTCCACCGTTTTTAGCTTCTCTTCTTAAAGTTGGAGAGACATCATCCGAATCATCTAAATGCACATGGGAATCACGCAAACGGTAGTGTACACCTGTTCGCAAGAAATCATTCACGTTATAAACGGCATGTGCTACGAATTGGGAAGCATCGATCGAATAATCACTTGATAAATAACGGTTGCTGGAGCGCTCGATATCAAATCCGACTGTCCAAGGAGTATCCATAAAGAAAGGCTTTGCCCAAGATAGGGAATAGCTTCTGCTTTTGGATCCGATGGTGGCGTTCAAGTTCAGCAATTCGCCTCCCCCTCTTAATCCTCCATAACCTGTGCGGAAAATGTTTCTAAGACCTTTGTAGCTAAAGTTGTTTTCTGTAACGCTAACGTTCCCGAAAAGACTTTCAATAGTACTATATCCAACAGCCAAACCAAAACGACCAGTGCTTGTTTCTTCCACTTCAATATGCAGATCTCTGAAGTTCTCGCCTAACTCACATGTTTGGGATTTGACAGCATAGACGTTGACATTTTGGAAGTACCCAATGTTCCTTAATCTTTCTTCCGTCAAATTCATTTTATCGACGTTGAAGACTTGCCCTGGCACTAAAAGTGTCTCATGCAAAATCACACGTGTTTCTGTCGAACAGTTTCCGAGAACTTTAATTAAACCGACAAAATATTGATTTCCTTCATGAATTTTAAGATGTAGGGAATACGAGCAGTTGTCAGGATCTAAGCGAGGCTCATAATCAACGTAAGCTTCAATGTATCCACGGCGACCGTAGTAGTTCGCAATGTTTTTAACTGTTGAAACGATCGCTTCAGGAGAATATTGCATCCCCTCTTCAAAAGTTAATAAACAACTAATTTGTTCATCTGAGAAGAGAGTGTTTCCTTCAAAGGTAACATTTCCAAAATGATAGCAACGTCCTTTTGTGGCTGTAATTAAAATGATAATTCGATCTTTCTGCGTAGCTTCATCGATTTGAATATCCACACTGGCATCTGCATACCCTCTATTTTGCAAGTAATTCAAAATCTGGTACTGATCATGCTGCATGGCCTCTTCTCGATAGGTGCCCTGCTCTGTCAACCAACTGGTAAAAAAGGAATATTCCTTTGTCACCATTTGTTCCATCAGCTCAGCTTCTTCTTCAGGGGTGAAGTTGCAGAATCGAATCGTTTTGATTTTACCTGCGCGCCCTTCTTGGATATTGATGTCAATTTCCACCTCATTTGCCACTTCATTCCAATTCACGAAATAGTCGAGTTGTGCTTCAAAAAATCCTTGTTTCACGTAGTACGCTTTAAGCGCCTGAA
This sequence comes from Parachlamydia acanthamoebae, assembly GCF_000875975.1. NCBI lineage: Bacteria > Pseudomonadati > Chlamydiota > Chlamydiia > Parachlamydiales > Parachlamydiaceae > Parachlamydia > Parachlamydia acanthamoebae. Next base: position 117,458 of record NZ_BAWW01000007.1, read on the forward strand.
AGGCTTTGTTAAAAGCGAGCCGATCAAAGACGGTAAAAGGTTTAATTTTTAATTCGTTTTGCAAAGTATCGGTCGCAACTCTTTCATTTCCCGCCCAACGGATAATCCGAATATTTGGCTTTGGCCATACTTTTAAAACTAAGCGAATTTTTTTATCACTTGGCTCCAAAACAGGCTCAACATGATCAAATTCGGTAGCTAATAATTTCAAATCTTGGTCGAAGGAAGTATGCGAAAAAATATCGTTTTCTTTTGTTTTTAAACGGGCTTTGATGGCATTTTCATCGATCGGTTGCACACTTTTTTGACTGCCGTTGATAATTTGTATTTTTTCAATAACCTGGCCTTCATATTGGTATGTATTGGCAGAAAGTCCAAAGCATTGAAGAAGAAAAACGGTGAGAATTAATAAAGTATTCTGGAATTGTTTCATTATAGATCCTTTGTGATACACCTTGTGCGCTCTCAGATTAAATGAACGGAAATCGAACGCTAAGGAGGAATGATGATAGAGAATCCCGCACAATAATTGCAACTTTTACTCGTGACTGAAATTTGCAACTGGGTTGCAAATTTCAAAATATTGCCTAAAAACTGGCCCTTCCCGAAAAAGCGCGCGCTAAAGTTCCACCATCCACGTAATCCAATGAGCTGCCAACAGGTAACCCATAAGCTAGCCGCGAGACCTGCACGGGTAAAGTCCCCAATTCTCTTTTGATGTACAAAGCTGTCGCATCGCCTTCTAACGTTGAACCTAATGCAATCACGACTTCATGAATCTGATGGATTTCGATTCTTTCCTTTAAAGATGCAAGCGATAGACGTTCAGGACCAAATCCATCCAGAGGAGAAAGAAGCCCGCCTAACACATGATATAATCCTTTATATTCCCGGGTTTCTTCAATCGAAAACACATCACGGGGTGAAGAGATCACACATAGAATTTGAGAGGCTTGCCGAACAAGATCATCACAAAAAGGGCACCCACCAGCTTCTTCTTTTAAACAACCACACGCGGAACAAGCTTGAATTTTTTCTGGCACTTGAGACAATATAGTGCCAAACTCCCTTAATTTCTCCTCATCCCATTCCATTAATTGAAAGGCAAACCGCTCGGCACTTCTCGCTCCTACCCCAGGCAATTTTTTTAAGACCTGGATGAGTTTAATCAGATGAGATGGATAGCGCATATTTAATTTTCTCACTTTTATTAATGATGTTTTAGGATAAATCGTATCAGATTAATGAAATCCACTCAAAACTTCTTTCTTTAAAATTAAATCGTTGTTTGATACAGTGTTAGGTTTAAAAATTTGTTTTGGAGTCTTATTCAATGACAGTTCAAAAAAGGGCGCGCATTATAGGTCTTGGTTCTTATTTGCCCGAACGCATTTTGAGTAACTTCGATTTAGAAAAAATCGTCGATACGAGTGATGAATGGATCTCATCCCGCACAGGGATGAAAGAAAGGCGCATTGCCGCCCCCGATGAATTTGCTTCAGATATGGGAAGAGAAGCAGCTTTAAAAGCCCTGCAAAAAAGTGGTGTAGCAGCAGAAGAAATCGATATCATTTTAGTAGCTACCACAACACCCGATTACATGATGCCAACTACCGCCAACCTCATTCAAGCTCAAATTGGGGCAAAAAAAGCCGCGGCGGTTGATTTTCATGCAGCATGCACAGGCTTTCTTTACGGCTTATCTTTAGCTAAAGCTTATATCGAATCCGGGATGTACCGGAATGTTTTGCTCATCGCAACTGAAAAAATGACTGCCTTTGTGGACTACACAGATCGAAACACCTGCATTCTTTTTGGAGATGGAGCTGCTGCTGCGGTTATATCTGGCCAAGGGGAAGGCCTTCTAATCGGAGATGTTTGCCTAGGCTCTGATGGTGATCAAGCGCATTTAATTACACTTCTTGGAGGAGGCACACGCCACCCTTGTTCACAAGAATCCTTAAAAGGAGGATTGCATTACTTCCGCATGCTAGGCAAAGAAGTGTTTAAACATGCTGTGCGTCGCATGACTGCTGCCGCCGAAACATGCATTAGCCGAGCAAGCCTACAACCCGATCAAATTGAATGGCTCATTCCCCATCAAGCGAATGAACGGATTATTGATGCCGTAGGAAAAAACTTTGCTATCCCAACAGAAAAAATCTACAAAACCGTGCATAAATATGGAAATACTTCCGCTCCAAGCGCTGCCATAGCCCTTGATGAGCTCATGCAAGAACATCCCATTCAAGAAAATCAAAATCTTTTAATGGTTGCTTTTGGGGCAGGCTTAACATGGGGAGCCACCATATTGACTAAGTGCCTATAATAACGGGGAGAAATAATCATATGTCAAAAAAAATCGCCTTTATTTTTCCTGGACAAGGTTCACAATATCCTGGCATGGGAAAAGAGTTTGTCGAAACATTTCCCCTTGCTAAGCAAATCTTTGAGGAAGCTGACGACCGGTTAAAAAGAAAACTTTCAGCATTGATTTTGCAAGGACCCGAAGCTGAACTTACTGAAACAAAAAACAGTCAAGTCGCTATTTACGTCACAAGCTACGCCATTTTACGCTGCGTACAACACGAATTCCCTCACTTGTATCCCACTTATTGCGCAGGACTCAGTTTAGGGGAATACACAGCTGCAACGGCGGCAGGCAAAATCTCATTTGCAGACGGTTTAACACTTGTCCAATCCCGTGGCCAGTTTATGAATGACGCCTGTGAAAAAACAGCGGGGACAATGGCTGTTGTGCTCGGATTAGATGCTGATACAGTCGAAGATCTGGTAAACGCTCTAAATCTTCCCCATGACCTGTGGGTAGCAAACTACAATTGCCCTGGGCAAGTGGTGATTTCAGGAACCCTCAAAGGGATTGAAGAAGGATCTGCAGCAGCCAAAGCCAAGGGGGCAAAACGAATTCTCCCTCTTCAGGTACACGGAGCTTTTCATAGCGGTCTGATGCGCGAAGCTGAAGAACGGCTTGCCGAACATGTACAGCAGGCATCCTTTACAGATAGTCCCGTTCCTCTCGTGATGAATGTCACAGGAACTTCTGCAAATGACCTCGAAGAAATTCGCTCTAACTTAATTAAACAAGTCACCCATTCTGTTCGTTGGCAACAAGGGATTGAACACATTTGCAAACAAGGAATCGATCAATTTATTGAATTTGGCTGCGGCAAAACATTGGCTGGCTTTAATAAACGGATAGGCGTTCTCGCCCCTACATTGTCGATTGAAACTCTTGCAGATTTAAAACATTTAGCGGAATGAACAAGGAACTCTCTATGATTACTTTATCTCCTGCATCCATAGCCCTTGTGACTGGCGGCAACGCAGGAATTGGCAAAGCAATTGCCCAAAACTTAGCACAAGCTGGGGCCACAGTCATTATTTTCGGTACCAATGCAGAACGAGGACAAGCGGCTGTCGGTGAAATTAACGCTTTAACAGGAAAACCATCCACAACTTTTTTTCAAGTTAATGTGGCCAATACAGCTGAGGTTGACCAAGCCATCCAAACGATTTTAGCACAATTTGGACATGTGGATATCCTCGTCAACAATGCGGGTATCACACGTGATGGCTTACTCATGAAGATGAGTGAAGCGGATTGGGATGAGGTAATGGACACCAACGTTAAGTCCTGCTACAACCTTTGCAAAGCTCTTGCTCGCACAATGATTAAAACGCGAAAGGGAAAAATCATCAATATCAGCTCTGTTATTGGCTTGACAGGAAATGCTGGACAAGTGAATTATGCATCTTCCAAAGCCGCATTGATCGGATTTACAAAAGCCTTAGCAAAGGAACTTGCTCCCCGCAACATTTGCGTAAATTGCATCGCTCCTGGATTTATTGAAACACGTATGACAGATGTGATGACAGAGACCCAAAGAAAATCTATTTTAGACTCCATTCCTTTGGGTCGCATGGGGTCACCTGAAGATATTGCGCAAGCCACTCTGTACCTCGCATCCCCTGCATCCGACTACATGACAGGCCAGGTCCTCGTGGTCGATGGCGGAATGGTCATGTAAGGCAAAAATTATTATGAACTCCTAAAAAAAGGAACATATATGACAATAGAACAAGAAGTAATTGATATCGTCGTCGAGCAACTCGGTGTCGATAAAGATGAGGTCGCTCTTGACAAGTCATTTGTCGAAGATCTCAACGCAGATTCATTAGATCTCACAGAACTCATCATGACTTTTGAAGAGCGTTTTAAAGAATATGATTGTGAAATTTCCGAAGAGCAAGCCGAAAAGCTCAAAACAGTCGGCGATGCTGTCACATTCATTCAAAAATGCGCGGATCAAAAAAAAGGGTAACAAACGGATCCTTATGAAAAGATTCATATACTTATTCTGCATGCTGTGTGCGTTTTCGATGGCAAGCTGCTATCGAATGCCCGGAGAGGATGATTGTTCGGTTATTCCAACCACAAATAACCTTTCCATCACAGGACAAGGGAGCAACCAAAGCTGGACTCCTTCCGTTCAATATTGATTTTACCCCAGTGAATGTCACAAACATTTCACTGGGATAAATTTGCTCCATCTAAAAGCGATCGAACCCCAGGCCCATCCTATGGTAAAATTAAAGCTAGATAGAATCATCGAGTATCTATTTTCAAAAAATTATGCCTTGAAACTGCAACCTGAAATGGATCAAGCTTACCTTTTATTGAAAATTGAAGGCAAAGAGTACCCTCTTTTCATCCGTATCTTGGATGGAGAAAACTTTTTACAACTCCTCGTTTTCTTTCCGGAAGCAATTAAAAAAGGCTGCTTTAATGATATGGCACGTTTGCTTCACCTCATCAACAAAGAAATCGATGTTCCGGGATTCTGCATGGATGAAGAAAATGGATTCGTTTTCTACCGCCTTCTCATCCCCGCCATCAATCAAGAAATCGATGAAGGCCTTCTTGAGACCTATATCAAATCCTGCGAACTACTTTCCAAAACCTTCTCTCCTGCAATTGAGAACGTTGCAAATGGAGATCTAGATTTTGAAACGGTATTTCAGCGTACACAAGAAGAAAAAAAACATACCCTTTAGCATAAAATGAAAGCCCTTTATTACGATACAGAAACAACCGGGATAAAAGCTGACAGAGATTATGTGATCGAGTTAGCTGTCTATGATCCCGTAGGTAATCGCACATTTGAACGATTGATCAATCCAGGTGTCCCCATTCCTCCTGAGGCAACTGCCATCCATCATATCACAGACGAGATGGTTGCAAATGCCCCCTCATTTGGCGAGATCATTGAAGAATTCAAAGAGTTTTGTTCGGGCGATGTCGTTTTAATCGCACATAATAACGATCAGTTTGATATCCATTTTCTACGAAATGAGTTTAAACGAAGCAACCAAGAGCTGCCCCCATGGAAATTTTTGGATACTTTAAAGTGGGCAAGACGTTACAGAAATGATCTTCCACGGCACACTCTACAGTTTCTGCGTGGAATCTATGGGATTGCGGAAAATAATGCCCATAGGGCACTTGATGATGTTATCGTTCTTCACCAAGTTTTCTCTGCCATGCTTGACGACTTGTCAATTGCAGAGGCTTACGCGCTCATGAACCAACCAAAAGACATACAACACATGCCTTTCGGCAAGCATCAAGGGATGCCCCTAAAGCAAGTTCCAGCAAGCTATATCCAATGGCTCGCAGGTACTGGAGCTTTTGAAAAGCCTGAAAACCTGGAACTTAGACAATGTTTTGAAAAGCTTGGCCTTTTAAATGTCGGCTGATTTAAACATTGGCATTTTAGGCTGTGGCTATGTGGGAAAAGCTGCTGCACAATCCTTGCAGCACCAGCATTGCGTTACAGCCTCTACACGCCGTTTAAATCGCATTGAAGAATTGTCAACATATGCTACCAAAGTCGTCCTTCTTGAAAAATCCTTCGATTCTTTGCTCGAAGAACAAGATATTTTAATTGTCTCTGTCGCCCCCTCTCAAAATGACTCCTATGAGCAGTGCTATTTAGAAACTGCGCGGGCGATTACACAATCCATAGCAGACTACCCCCGCATCAAGCAAATCATTTATACGAGCAGCACATCTGTATACGGAGAGCATCAGGGAGCCTGGGTAGATGAAGACACGGAGCCCAAACCTTCAAATAAAAAAACCTGCATCCTACTGGAAACGGAAAACACGCTGCTCTCTTTAGCCTCAGAAACCCTCTCGATTTGCATTTTGCGTCTAGGGGAGATTTTCGGACCAGGCCGAGAACTAATCAACCGCTTTAACAGTCACGAGAGGAAAATTTTTCCTGGATCAGGAGAAAATTTCACTAATTTAACGCCACTCAGAGATATCGTTCAAGTCATAAATTATGCGATAAATAACTCCTTAGGAGGTATTTACAATCTTTGTCTTGATGAGCATCCTCCACGTAAATTGCTCTACGAGCAAATCTGCAAGCGGAATAATTTTCCGGTTCCCCTCTGGGATACACAAAAACAAACAATTCATGTAGGCAATAAACGGGTATTGTGTGATAAAATAAAGTTAACAGGATATTCACTCCCTTTTCAGGGGCTCGAATAAAACCCAGAGTATGCAATGAACATCAAAACATTTCGGATGAATGAATGCATTCATGCGGAAGGATTGGTCGTTGTCATAGACGTGATCCGTGCATTCACAACAGCCGCATTTGCCTTTGCTTCAGGTGTAGAAAAAATCTTCGTCACGAGAACTGTGGATGAAGCGCTCTCACTGCACGCAAAATTTCCGCATACGCGTACGATGGGAGAGGTCGATGGCTTTGCCATCCAACAATTTAACTATGGGAATTCCCCGCTCCAGTTTAAAGATGAAAATTTAACCGGAATAACTCTGATTCAACGCACCTCCTCTGGAACCCAGGGAATTATCAATTGTATTCATGCTCAACAAATTCTCGCTGCCAGCTTTGTTGTAGCTGAAGCGACACTCAAATACATTCGATTCCTTCAACCTGCGCAACTTAGCCTTGTTGTTACTGGCCCTGATAATGCCGACGAAGATCTCGCTTTTGCGGATTATCTCAGTGCCAGGTTAAATCACCACAATGTCTCTCCTCGTTCTTATTTAGAACGCGTAAAAAATTCCCCCAGTGGGAAAAAAGCCTTATTAGATCCACTCAATGGTCGATGTTCTTTTGAAGATTTGCAAGCAGTACTTCAAGTTAACCGCTTCCCTTTCTTCATGGAAGTCCTCAAAGAAAAAGAACACTTCGTCCTAAAGGCTTTTCCTGAACTATAACCCAGGATCCAGCCATGTTTCTCGGAATATTATTAGTTCTTGTTGCTTGTTTGATTTGGGGGCTAATTTTCGTAGTTCCCCTCTTTATGGATGGTTTTACGCCATTCGAAATCGCCCTTGGCAGGCACTTTTGCTTTGGCACATTATCACTTGGAATTTTAGCCGGCTTTTGGTGGAGGGGAACATTTAAAGTTTCCCTTGCAATGATTCCTACCGCTTTTAAATTTGCGCTAGTGACCAACATCATCTACTACATCTCGCTCGTCCTTGCGCTGCGCAGCGCCAGTGCAACAGTCACGGCCTTAATTGCGGGCTTAAGCCCCATTACAATCGCTCTTTACGGAAACCTAAAGCAACGTACCTATCGCTTTAAAAGCCTGTTAATACCGAGTCTTCTCATTCTACTTGGCTTAGTTTTAGTCAATTTATCTGCTTTTGAAAATCATTGGATTGCCGACAGTATTGAAGATTATTTATTTGGATTAGCTTGTGCAATCATCGCGTTAATAGCCTGGACTTGGTATGTCGTGGCAAATGCTGATTTTTTAAAACGACATCCAGAAGTCCCTTGCAGCCAATGGGCTACCATGATTGGAACGGCTACTTTCTGCTGGGTCGTTGTGGTTGCAACAGTCATCGGGATTATTGATTCCACATTGGTCGATATCACCAAAATGGTGACTTTTGAAGAGGAGTTAATCGCCTTCCTCGCTGGATGTTTAATTTTAGGAATTATTTGTTCCTGGTGTGGCTCTTATCTGTGGAATAGAGCTAGCACCCTTCTTCCCATCGCTTTAGCTGGCCAATTGACCATTTTTGAAACTGTTTTTGCTCTTATTCTCGTATTCTTCATCGAACAACGCGTACCCTTCTATACCGAAGTCGCTGGCATGACTTTAATGCTTGGAGCGATTGCAGGGAGCCTATGGTTTCTTGGCTCCCCTGAACAGACCAAAGAGGCTGAAGTCTCCAAGTTAGACTAAATGCCTGCCCTTCCGCCAAATAATAATGAAATCACAAAAAGAACTAAAAAGAGAACAAATAAAATCTTCGCTATTTGAGTTGCTGTACCAGCAATTCCACCAAAACCGAGAACGCCTGCAATAATGGCTACAATTAAAAAAATAACAGCCCAGCTTAACATAATTTTCTCCTTGTTGTTTCCAACGTAAAAAGGCTATTTTTTTTAGTCAACGATAAATTATTTTTTTCTCTACAAGATAGAACTGTTTTCATTGAAAAAGATAAATTGCTATGATTGTTCTACATAATTCAAGCTCATCTAGGAAAAATATGAATTCCCTTTGCTCCGCAAGTACGTACATAAATGAAACAAAAATTCCCAGCGAAATATGGGAAGAAATTTTCAAGTTTGCCGGTTTGAAGGGAACGATTAATATGGGAAAAACATGCAGAGCATTTTATGAAATTGCAAATGACTTACCTTTAAAGGTCGAAGTTTTAGCTACTCAGTTTTTTTACTATTAGCAGATATAAAAAAGAGGCTCATTCCTTATTGCATTCGAGATATGATCAAAAGTTGTGTATGAGGTGAAAAAAAGAGAGCGCATCCTTAAAATGTTTTTTACGACAAAAACTAAATGGGAGTGCGCTCATG
>NZ_BAWW01000008.1:300000-386714 GCF_000875975.1 Parachlamydia acanthamoebae
TCTTATCCACTTCTTCACCGTAGAGCAAGCTTGTATCACCTGGATCGACAATACGTACTTTTTTCAACATCTGACGCACGATAATTTCAATGTGCTTGTCGTTAATGTCTACCCCCTGTAGACGATAAACTTCTTGAACCTGATTAACCAAGTATTTTTGAAGCTCACGTACACCGCAAATTTCCAAAATTTCATGTGGAATGACCACACCATCTGTTAACTGCTGACCTTTAATGACATGGTCGCCACGTTGAACGATTAAGTGTTTAGTCTGAGGAATCATATGTTCTTCTTCCATACCTGTTGACTCATCTCTTACTACAAGAATACGCTTATTCTTGTGGAGGCGGAAGTCAACAACCCCGTTCATTTTGGCAATCTCAGCAGAATCTTTTGGCTTACGTGCTTCGAACAACTCAGCTACACGAGGAAGACCCCCCGTAATATCCTTTGTTTTCAAAGCTCCGCGAGGAAGACGTGCTAGCAATGTACCTGCCGTTGCGAACTGACCTTCTACCACCGATATAATCGCCCCGGATGGAATTGGGTAAGTACCAATTAGCTCTTTGCATTCCTGGTCCGCATAAATCACAATCTGTGGATGCAATTCGCCACGGTGTTGTTTTACAATTAGCTCTACCTGACCAGTTTGCTTGTTTGTATCACGCTCTGTTGAGATCCCTTCTACGAGATCTTCGTACTTCACAAAACCTGGGCGATCGCAAATAATTGGGATATTGTGTTGTTCCCACTCTGCAATCTTCGTATGAGGCTTAACTTTACTTCCATCAGCAACAAGGATACGTGTTCCCAATTCCAACGTAAAGGTTTGAAGTGACTCAATCGATTTTGTAGAGAGTAACTTTTTATACTCATCTAAGGATCGGCCTTCGTCTCTAACAATGTTCAAGGATCCATTCTTATTAAGAACAACCCAATGGCCATCATCATTTTGCACCGTTCTTAGGTCTGTATAAACAACAATCCCTTCAAATTCGGATACAATCTCAGGACTTAAGCTTGCAGAAGCGATACCACCCAAGTGGAACGTTCTCATCGTCAACTGCGTTCCAGGTTCACCAATGGACTGAGCTGCGATGATACCGACAGCTTCACCCATGCTGACCTGACGTCCATTCGCGAGGTTAACACCGTAACATTTCGCACAGACACCACGTCTAGTTTCGCAAGTGAGCACTGAGCGAATTTTAACGCTTTCAATACCAGAGTCGTCAATTGCTTCAGCTTGCAGAATAGTCAATGTATCGCCTATCTTAGCAAGAAGCTTTGTGCTATCTCCTGGAAGATAAACGTCATCACAAACAGTTCGGCCGAAGATACGATCCTTCAACGGGAGGAGTTCTTCTTGACCTTGCTTAATTGGGGAAACTTCAATTCCATTCAAAGTTCCACAATCTTCTTCTGTGATAATCACGTCAGAAGCAACGTCAACAAGACGACGTGTCAAGTAACCGGAGTCCGCCGTTTTCAACGCAGTATCCGCAAGACCTTTACGCGCACCGTGAGAAGAGATGTAGTATTCGTGTACAGTCAAACCTTCTCTAAAGTTAGAGGTAATTGGAGATTCGATAATCGCACCAGAAGGTTTCGCCATCAATCCACGCAAAGCACCTAACTGCTTAATCTGGGATTTGTTACCCCGCGCACCAGAGTCCATCATCATAAATAATGGATTTAACTGGGAGTCGTTAATTTCACTAATCAGCTTAAAGAGTTCCTCGGATAGTGTTTCAGAAACTTCTGTCCAAATACTAATTGTCTTAGATTGACGCTCACCATCTGTAATAATACCGTCTTCATATTGCTTTTTAACAAGAGCAACACGTTGGTGGGCTTCCTCTAAAATCTTCTCTTTATTCGCAGGAATTCTGACATCGCAAACACCCATCGAAAGAGCCGCTTTAGTTGCTTCTAAGAATCCAAGGTTTTTCAAGTTATCCAAGAAGCGAACTGTCGCTTCCAAGCCCACTTTTTTATAGCAACGCATGACCAAGTCGCCCATTTTCTTTTTGGGCATACTATAGTTTTGGAAACCAAGCTCAGGAGGAACAATTGTATTAAACAATACGCGACCTGGTGTTGTTTCAATAATTCCATTTTCTGTACGCAGCCTAATTTTCTCATGAATATGTAGACCATACTGATCTGAACCTTGAGCACCTTTGCGGTCTTGACGAGCTTCAGAAGATGCCAATGCCATCAATACTTCTTGAGAATCGCGGAAAACACGTGTTTTATATCCGTGATCTTCTGGAATGTAAAGAGGATCGCACATTAAGTAATAAAGGCCCAAAGTCATATCCTGAGAAGGAACAGCAGCTGGACGTCCAGAGGATGGCAAGAAGATGTTATCAGGAGCCATCATGAGCAACTTAGCTTCTAGCTGAGCTTCTACAGAAAGAGGAACGTAAACAGCCATCTGGTCACCGTCGAAGTCAGCGTTAAACGCAGAGCAAACGAGAGGGTGAATACGAATCGCTTTACCTTCAATTAAAACAGGTTCAAACGCCTGGATACCAAGACGGTGCAAAGTAGGTGCACGGTTCAACAGTACAGGGTGACCTTTAATAATGTCTTCTAACACGTCCCAAACTTCTGGTGCATGTCTTTGAATCATTTTTTTAGCTGAACGGATTGTGTAAACATATCCTAAATCTTTCAAACGTTTAACAATAAAAGGTTCGAATAGTTCAAGAGCCATCAATTTTGGCAAACCGCACTGATTGAACTTCAATTCTGGACCAACAATAATAACCGAACGACCAGAGTAGTCTACACGTTTACCCAACAAGTTTTGACGGAAACGCCCTTGCTTCCCTTTCAACATTTCAGAAAGAGATTTTAGAGGACGGTTTCCAGCACCCATTACTGGATGACCATGGCGACCATTGTCAAACAACGCATCTACAGATTCTTGCAGCATTCGCTTTTCGTTGCGAACAATAACTTCTGGTGTTTTAAGCTTTAAAATTGCTTTCAAACGGTTATTTCTATTGATGACACGTCTATACAGATCGTTTAAGTCAGAAGTAGCAAAACGACCACCATCTAATGGAACGAGAGGACGGAGTTCGGGTGGAATCACGGGAACACAGGACATCACCATCCATTCGGGTCTGTTGTCTGAGGAAAGAAAGCTTTCCACAATTTTCAAACGTTTTGCTAGCTTCATTCTAGCTTGTAGAGATTTGGATTTACGCAATTTCTCTTTCAAATCGACGAGGAGACCATGCAAATCTTCAGATTTCAGTAATTCACGAATCGCTTCACCACCCATCATGGTCACAAAAGCGTCTCTTCCCCATTTCTCTTGCGCTTGTCTAAGTTCAGCATCTGTTAAGAGTTGTTTTTTCTCCAAATCTGATTGACCTGGATCGACAACCACATGCTCTTCGTAATAAATAATGCGCTCGAGATCTGTAGAAGACATTCCCAAAACGTTACCAATACGTGAAGGCATTGTTTTGAAGAACCAAATATGAACAACAGGTACTGCTAAATCGATGTGTGCCATTCTTTCGCGGCGCACTTTTGATAGAGTCACTTCTACACCACAACGATCGCAAACAATCCCTTTGTGCTTAATTTTTTTGTACTTACCACACGCGCATTCCCAGTCGCGAGTAGGTCCAAAAATCTTTTCACAAAAAAGACCACCTTTCTCAGGTTTAAAAGTTCTATAGTTAATTGTTTCAGGCTTTTTAATTTCGCCGTGAGACCATTGATTCCGAATGACCTCATCGGAGGCAATCTTAATTGTCAGCTTGTCAAATTGCCCGTCTTGCTGATTATTTTCTGACATGCATGTCTCCTATATAAATTGGCCGTATGCACAGGCATTAAAGAGGCATTTATTTTTTAACAGTCGCGATGTGTGTCTATTTAACCACAGAGTGCACAGAGACTACACAGAGCTTTGCGGCTCATAATTTGCGGTAGTAGTTCTCTGTGTACTCTGTGACCTCTGTGGTGAATAAATTTCACACGTCACATCGTTTGATATACATTAGTGTTAGACCGTCTCTGTACGAATATCAAGGCCTAGACCTTGCATTTCCTTAATTAATACATTGAAGGATTCTGGAGTTCCGGATTGTAGGAGGTTTTCTCCTTTTACAATCGACTCATAGATACGCGTACGACCCGAGACGTCATCGGATTTCACTGTCAACAATTCTTGCAACAAGTGCGCAGCACCGTAAGCTTCTGCAGCCCACACTTCCATCTCCCCGAAACGCTGACCTCCCATTTGAGCTTTACCACCCAATGGTTGTTGTGTCACAAGCGAGTAAGGTCCAACCGCTCTTGCGTGGATTTTGTCCGCGACAAGGTGACTGAGTTTAAGAATGTAGATGTAACCTACAACTACGGAGCTATCGAATCGATCCCCTGTGCAACCATCATGTAGGTAAAATTTACCATCTGATGGCATCCCTTGTTTTTCCATCATTTCCCAAATTTTATTTTCGGGGAATCCTTCGAAAACAGGACTCTTCACATTGATTCCTTGTTTCTTTGCAGCAAAGCCAAGGTGGGTTTCAAAAAGCTGACCCATGTTCATACGTGAAGGCACGCCTAACGGGTTAAGAATAATTTCGATTGACTCACCATTTGGCAAGAAAGGCATGTCAGCTTCTGGAACAATCCTAGAAACGACCCCTTTGTTTCCGTGGCGGCCAGCCATTTTATCCCCAACTTGCAATTTACGCTTTGAGGCTACGTAGACTTTCACTTGTCGAATGATGCCTGGATCAAGATCTGTATCTCCTTTACGCATGAATTCAACTTCAGTCTTATATTGCGTCTCAAGAGTTTGCGTTGCAATTTCATAGTCGTGCAAGAATTGCTTAAGTGCATTATAAATTTGATTGTCTGGCATTAAGAGATCTTCAACATTCTCTTTCTCAAGTTCTTCGATCAAATCTTGTGTAATCAGCATTCCCTCTTCAATAACCACTTCAGCAGTCTTACGGTGAACAATTGTTCCCGGTGCTGTTTCGTTAAGGAGGAGAGCTCCAATTTTTTCACGACGCTCAGTACGAAGTTCAGATTGCTTTTGTTTGAATTCTTTTTGAATATCTTTTAAGCGAGAAGCTTCTTCAACAAGTTCATCATCGGTTTTGGATAAACGGTCTCTGCGACTAAACACTTTTACATCCATGACCACCCCTTCTGTACCAGGAGGAACAGTTAAGGAAGCATCTTTAACATCCGCCGCTTTCTCACCAAAGATCGCACGTAATAGACGTTCTTCAGGAGCGAGTTCTGTTTCTGATTTTGGTGTAATTTTTCCGACAAGGATATCACCCGGTTTAACTTCTGCACCGATGCGGATAATCCCGTCTTCACCTAGGTTTAGCAACGCTTCATCTGATACGTTTGGAATATCACGTGTGATCTCTTCTTTTCCAAGTTTTGTATCACGTGCTGTCAGTTCAAATTCTTCGATGTAGATCGAAGTATAAGCATCTTCACGCAATAGCTTTTCAGAGATGATGATCGCATCCTCATAGTTATATCCAAACCATGGCATGAAAGCGACGAGTACGTTTCTTCCAAGAGCGACTTCCCCTTTATCTGTTGCTGGCCCATCCGCAATCACATCACCCGCTTTCACTTCATCGCCAATATTGCATAAAGGTTGCTGGTTAATGCAAGTTCCCGCGTTTGAACGCAAAAATTTCTTCAGGTAGTAAGTCTTTTTATCCAAACGGTTGTCTGTTGGAGAAATCACAATTTTCAGGCCGTCTACGTATTCAACAATCCCGTCTTCATGTGCGATCACAACAGCACCCGAATCGCGTGCAGCACGTGCTTCCAAACCTGTTCCGACAATCGGAGCTTGCGGTCTTAACAATGGCACACCTTGGCGTTGCATGTTAGAACCCATCAAAGCTCGGTTCGCATCGTCGTGTTCGAGGAACGGAATGAGCCCCGTTACAATTGAGACTAATTGTTTTGGGGAAACGTCCATATGCGTGATTTTAGAGGATTCAATCTCTAAAGGCTCACCTCTCCAACGCGCCCAACAAATCGGTTCAGCAAACATTTTGAATTCATCGAGAACAGCCGAAGCTTGTGCAATTACACAACGTTCTTCTTGGTCAGCTGTCATGTACTCAATTTCATCTGTGACAACACCTTCTCTCACGATTAAGTAAGGAGTTTCGATAAATCCAAATTCATTAATTTTTGCAAAAGAGGACAAGGAGGTGATCAAACCGATGTTTGGTCCTTCCGGTGTTTCAATTGGGCAAATGCGTCCATAGTGGCTCGGGTGAACGTCACGTACTTCAAAGCCTGCACGATCGCGATTTAAACCACCTGGTCCAAGAGAGGATAGACGACGTTTGTGCGTCAATTCGGCGATAGGGTTCGTCTGGTCCATAAATTGAGAAAGCTGTGAACGACCAAAGAAGTCTTTCAAAACTCCAGATAGGCCTTTCGCTGAAACAATTTTTCCTGGGGTGAGAGTATCTGAAGAGAAATCAAATAAGTTCATTCTTTCACGAATGATTTTCTCCATTCTCGCCAATCCAATACGGCATTGGTTTTGAATCAATTCACCAACTGATCTGACGCGACGATTTCCTAAGTGGTCGATATCATCGACATACGTATCTTCTTTGTTCTGTTTCAAACTAATGAGATATTTTAAAGCACCGATCACATCTTCTTTCGTCAATGTCACAGTTTTAAGCTGCTCATCACCAATTTCAAGACCCAATTTGGAATTGAGTTTATAACGACCAACACGTCCTAAATTGTAGCGTTTTGGATCAAAGAAAAGGCGCATAATCGCAGAACGTGCATTAGATAATGTCGCGGGTTCACCGGGCCGAATCTTACGGTAGAAGTCTTTAAGCGCGCTTTCGTATGAATCTGTTGGATCTTTGGAAAGCATTTTAATAATAGGGCTTGCTTCGTCAGCATCTTCTGCGATACGAATTACATCGATTCCGGCATCAATCATGCGTTTAAGCATAGCTGTTGTAAGTTTTTCACCCGCTTTTCCAAAGACAGTTCCACTTTCTTCATCGAGAACATCTTGCGCCAAAATTTTTCCAACTAAATCGGAAAGATCTTTGTCGTTCTTCAATTTTATTTTGCGCGTACTGAAAAATTCTTCAATAATGTCTGCATTCGTTGAGTAACCTAATGCGCGAATAAATGTTGTTGCCAAAATTTTACGACGACGCTTTTTACGATCGATGTAAATATGAATCAAATCGTTTGAGTCAAAAGCACCTTCTAACCAGCTACCACGGTAAGGAATGATTCTAAAGGAATAAATCCAATTTCCGCGCATGTGGCGTTCTTGCTCAAAGCAAATCCCTGGGGAACGGTGCAACTGGGAGACAACAACCCTTTCAGCGCCGTTGATAATGAA
Source organism: Parachlamydia acanthamoebae (assembly GCF_000875975.1). Classification (NCBI taxonomy): domain Bacteria; kingdom Pseudomonadati; phylum Chlamydiota; class Chlamydiia; order Parachlamydiales; family Parachlamydiaceae; genus Parachlamydia; species Parachlamydia acanthamoebae. The sequence goes on from NZ_BAWW01000008.1 coordinate 307,412, forward strand.
CGTTCCTTTTTCGGTCATAACAGGAATGGTCCCCATATAGACCTCTTCCTCTTTAATCCCTGTTTCATCCGTCAAACGAAACTTAACTTTCAAAGTTACGTTATAGGAGATTCCTCTTCTGATGCATTCATCAGGAATATATTTTGGAACTCCCAGGCTATATGACAAAAATTCCAGGGTCGTTTTTTCGTCGTATGACTTAATAGGAAAAATTTCGTTGAAAACTTCTTGTAAACCAATATTTTCCCGTTCATTTGGGAACAAGTTTGCTTGTAAGAATTGATTGTATGACTTGACTTGAATCTCAATGAGGTTGGGAAGATCAATAATTTCTTCCTTTTCAACAAAACTCACCCGATGCGGCGGCCTTTGCAACATGATGAAGGACTCCCTGGTATAGCTTGAATTAGGACATTGACCTTGGCAAAACTTTACTCACAGGTGAATTTGGGGGCATGCCTCCGTGTTCACTATCTTATTAAATGAGCGTTTGCAAGGAAATACTATAACAATTGAGATTTTCTTCTTAGCGAAGAAGATCTGAATTGGAACATTATTTATTTACGGGCTTATGGCCGTTTGATTAAATGCCGAAATCCCAGGATCATAGCTTTTTATGGCCATGATTCTGGGTTATTGCATACTAGAAGTAGATCTTACAGACCTTTCAAAGTAACTTTGCAACCAGCTGCTTCGACTTTCTTCTTGATTTCTTCAGCTTCAGCTTTAGGAGCTGTTTCTTTTATAACTTTTGGAGTTGATTCAACAAGTTCTTTTGCTTCTTTCAATCCAAGACCTGTGATTTCACGCACAACTTTAATTGCACTGATTTTCTTGTCATCAGTTACTTTTTCAAGTGTGATTTGGAAATCTGTTGATTCAGCTGCTGCTGGAGCTGCTGCTGCTGGCGCTACAGCCATAACTGCTGCCGCTGCTGCTGCCTTAACTCCCCATTTTTCTTCTAGGGCAGTTTTCAACTCCGCCATTTCTAAAACTGTCAATTGGCTGAGCTGCTCCACGAGTTCTTCTTTTTTATTGCTCACGATATTACCTCACTAAATTACTAAGCTTCTGTTAATGAATTGTTCTCGTCGTTTTCTTGCTTGCATTTGTTGTCTAAGCAATACACAACGCTTGTTACGATGGCTTCCATCACCGATAAGGTTTGCGACAGTGGTGCTTCGAAGACACTCAGTAACTGTGCTCTCATCTCATCCATAGATGGCAATTTGGATAATTTCTCAACATCTTCGCTGTTGTACATTCTTCCATCAAAACGACCACCCATTACATTAATGGTTTTGTTTTCGTCTTTGAATTTGAAGACAACTTTTGCGGTTTCGATGGGATCTTGACCTGCGAAGACAATTCCAATGTGACCTGGAAGAGCTTCAAGATCTAATTTGATTCCTACGCAGTCGGCAGCCTGTACTAAAACACGCTTTTTTACCATTTCCAGGTTTCCGCCAAGTGTTGATACCCTGCGACGGAAATCGGCAGCTGCGTTTGCAGTTAATCCCATGTAATTGATGATCACAAAGGAATCAAAATTTTCGATTTGCCCTTTGATTTCATCCAAAAGAAGTTGCTTTTCTTTTCTCATCTTTCACTTACTCCTTTATGATGAACCAACGGCTTTACGTAGATCGATTTTAAATCCAGGTCCCATCGTGGAAGAAATGACCATGGACGCTAGGAATTCCCCTTTAGCTGCCGCTGGTTTAGCTTTTTGCACTGCACTGAGAAAGCTTTGAATATTCTCTTCTAGCTTATCGAGTGCAAATGAAAGCTTCCCTACCATGCAGTTCACAACACCATGACGGTCGATTTTAAACTCAATTTTACCGGCTTTGAGTTCATTAATCGCCTTAACAATGTCGTTTGTGACAGTTCCGGCTTTAGGAGTAGGCATTAAGCCTCGGGGCCCGAGAACTTTACCTAATTTACCTACATCTCTCATCATATCTGGGGTTGCAATCACTGCATTAAAATCAGTCCAGCCCCCGTTAACTTTTTCAAAAAGTTCTTCGTTACCCGCGAAGTCAGCACCAGCAGCTAAGGCTTCTTTAACCTTATCGCCCTTAACAAAAACAAGTATTTTCATTAATTTACCTGTGCCATTCGGTAGTGACACAGTTCCGCGAACGCTTTGGTCTGATTTGCGAGGGTCAACGCCTAGTTTTAAAGAGATGTCAACGGACTGATCAAATTTAACCGTTGGGCATTTCTTTAACATCTCGATTGCTTCTGTAACACTGTATGTCTTGCGAACATCAAATGTATTTGCAATCTCCCGAATTCTTTTACTTGGACGACCCATTTTACCTTCTTTACTCGTTGACGAGTTCAATTCCCATAGAACGTGCTGTTCCTAATACACAATTTGTAGCAGCTTCTAGGTCGCTAGCATTCATATCTTGCACTTTTGCTTCGGCAATTTTTCTTGCTTGCGAACGTGTGATCTTACCTACTTTGTTACGGTTAGGAATAGCAGACCCTTTTTCAATGCCCATTGCTTTTTTAAGCATTTCAGCAACAGGAGGCTTTTTACAAATGAATGTAAACGTTTTATCATGATAAACGTAAATCACTACTGGCAGGATATCTCCAGCCATCGCTTGTGTTTTCGCATTAAACTCTTTGCAGAACGCCATGATGTTGACGCCAGCAGAACCCAAAGCCGGACCAATTGGTGGTGCTGGGTTTGCTTTGCCTGCAGGAATTTGCAGCTTAATCACTTTAACAATCTTTTTAGACATAAACCCTCAATCTCTATATTAGGCGTTTACAGCGAGGCAACTGCTAACGCATCTTTTTTATGTGTTTTCTGCATCCGGTGAAATTTCTTCAACCTGAACAAACTCCAAATCATCTACACGTGTATCACGACCAAAAATGGAAACGAGAACACTTAAACGCCCTTTATCATGGAAGACTTCCGTCACAGTTCCAATAAAGTTAACAAACACACCATCTACGATTTTTACGCGGTCGCCCACATTAAATTTGTGGCGCTGAGTAACGGTTTGTTTTTTGTCTTCAAGGTCTTTAAGAATTTCGTCCACTTCTTTTTCAGTTAAAGCAGCGGGTTGATCACCACCCAAAAAGTCGACAACACCGATTGTATTTTTTACATAGCTCCAAGATTCATCTGTTAGTGTCATCTTAATCAGTAAATATCCGGGCCATAGACGTTTTTCGACGACTTTTTGCAAGCCATTTTTTACTTCTGAGACTTTTTCGATGGGCAAAACGACTCGTTCAATGAGTTCGCTCATCCCTTTGTGCTCACGATGTTCTTCAAGGTTTTTTTTCGCTTTTTTTTCTTGCGAAGAGATTGCCTGAACGACGTACCATTTATGCATTGTTTTTACCGTAATCCTTGCCAGTTGAAATGTTTAGTTTGACTTAGCGTTACCCTGCAATTAAATGCACAACATTTCCCAAACCCGCGAGAAAACTTTGGATGAGTACATCCATCATATAAATTCCGATCCCAAAAACAAAGGTTGCCCCAACTACGATTTTTGCGTACGCGAGAAGTTCTTCTTGACTCGTCCAGGTAATTTTTTGAAATTCCGCTTTTATGTCATCTAAAAAACTGAGAGTTTTTTTACTGCTGACAGGAATTTCTTTCGGAGAGGCCTCAGACACATGTTGCGTTTTTTTGACTTCCATGGTGTTCACATTTACCCCCGAAAAGTTTTCGCTATGAATTGCTTAATACACGTCTTTTTTGGTTTCGGGAAGAAATTAAGTTTACTCGATTCGAAAGAATTAAATCAACTGATTTTCTTTCAGTCGACTCACTTATCTTATCGATCTAATCCAACTCGAAATAAAAAAAACAAACGAGTGCGGAGGGACTCGAACCCCCGACCGGCGGCTTTGGAGACCGCAGCTCTACCAACTGAGCTACACACCCTTAAAGAAGACCATCTAAAAGATGGTCTTCTGTAAATTTAATCAGAAACCTGAAATGATTTCCAGTTGAATTATTTAATGATTTCGGAAACTGTTCCAGCACCGATTGTTCGGCCACCTTCACGAATCGCAAAACGCATCCCTTTCTCAACTGCAACAGGCTGAATCAACTCGATAATCATCTCAACGTTATCGCCAGGCATCACCATTTCAACGTCTTTAGGAAGCTCAACAGTTCCTGTTACGTCCGTTGTGCGAATGTAAAGCTGAGGACGATATCCTGTAAAGAATGGCTTATGACGTCCACCCTCTTCCTTAGTTTGGATATAAACAGGCCCTTTAAACTTAGTGTGCGGCGTGCAAGCACCTGGAGCAGCAAGAACCATACCACGCTGGATTTGGTTTTTATCAACACCACGAAGCAAGATACCCACGTTTTCACCAGCTCTAGCTTCATCAAGAGTCTTGTTAAACATTTCCAAGCCTGTTACAACAACATCACGCGTATCGCCGAGACCAACGAGCTGAAGCTTATCGCCCAACTTAACCATCCCACGCTCAACACGACCTGTCGCCACTGTTCCACGACCAGAAATAGAGAACACGTCTTCGATAGGCATTAAGAACGCTTTGTCGATTTCGCGAGCAGGCTCTGGAATAAACGCATCTACAGTATCCATTAATTTATGGATCGCTTCCACATACTTAGGATCGCCTTCAAGCGCTCTTAGTCCGGAACCACGAATAACTGGAGCATCTTTATAACCTTTTGCTTCGAGAAGCTCATGAATCTCCATTTCAACGAGATCTAAAAGCTCTTCATCACCTTCACTAAGCATATCCACTTTGTTAAGGAACACAACAATCGCAGGAACCTGCATCTGGTGCGCCAAAAGAATGTGTTCGCGAGTTTGAGGCATCGCACCGTCTGTCGCTGCCACAACGAGAATTGCACCATCCATTTGAGCTGCGCCCGTAATCATGTTTTTAACATAGTCGGCGTGTCCTGGGCAGTCTACGTGCGCATAGTGACGGTTTTCTGTTTCGTACTCAACGTGAGTTGAGTTAATTGTAATACCACGAGCTCTTTCTTCAGGCGTTTTGTCAATTGAGTCGTAACTTCTAAAAATCGCTCCACCTTTTTCAGCTAATACTTTGGTGATTGCGGCTGTTAGCGTTGTTTTACCGTGGTCAACGTGGCCAATTGTCCCGATATTGACGTGCGGCTTGCTACGTTTAAAGGATTCTTTTGCTGCCATTTGATTTCCTCCATTTGGCTACAGTGCTTTTTATACTTAATCTTTACTTTCTGCCCAGAATAGGAATTGAACCTACGACCGCTTGCTTACCATGCAAGTGCTCTACCACTGAGCTATCTGGGCAAGTCAAACTTGTCTTGCTTCTTTCTAAACTCGAAAGCTTGTGAGTTTAGGGCTTCTGACAAAAAAAATCAACACCATTTTTACGCTTTTTTATTTGCCTTATTTTTGACGAAATACAATGCGCCCTTTGGTTAGATCGTAAGGAGACATTTCAACATTCACTTTATCCCCTACGAGGACACGGATATTCTTCATTCGCATTTTTCCGCATAAATGAGCGATCACGACCAATCCATTTTCTAAAGTTACGCGAAATGTCATGTTAGGCAGTAGCTCTTCTACTGTACCTTCTAGTTTAAGGGTATCTTCTTTTGGCATAGTTTCTTGGGTTGCTTTTTTTGAAACGAAATTTACTGAGAATGAGAGTAACACAAATTCATTAAATGTCAAGCGCAACTCAACTTTTTTTGAATTCTCCAATTTTTTTTAGGTCTTGCCAATATTTTTTGAACGAGCTACCATCAGGCAATCATATTTAAAGAAAGTAGATACCATGTACAAGTTTAAATTGAATCTCAAAGCCCCCTTTGACTTCATTATGAACCTCCCAAAAACACCTAAAGTCCAGACCGCTCTTTGGGCTGTGATTACAACAATCTCGACAATTGCCACTGTATTTTTTGCAACGGCATTCATCGCTTCAGCAGTGGCAGGAGGAACCGCATTTGTCATTTCAGTCGGACTCCCCTTAACAATTCCTTTGGCAATTGTTTTCGCGGCTAGTTATGTCGCCACATTTGTTTTTGTAGGCTTTTCTGTTTTTTCCGCTGGGATGACAGGGGTTAAATGTTATGACTGGTTTGATGAACGTCGAGTTCATTACTTCGGGCCTTGCAAATAACTCTTTACAGGATTGAAGAAAAATAGATATAGATTCCTTAAAACGGGATACTTATTTTCAGCCTATGTCTATTTTCTTTCCATCATCAAAATCTTTTAACTACTCCACGCACCACTCTTTCCCCAAGGATGCACACCCTTCGAAAAAGACACGCACTTTCTTTTTAGTTACCGGCCTTGCTAGTTTAATCGGATCGAGCCTTCTCATCTCATCAGCAGTCAGCACATTTAAATTGGGGATCGTTTCCTGCATCACAATTGTTGGAATCATTCCAGGAGTATCCATGATTTTATTAGGGCTAGGCCTCCTTTTAGCTGGCGTTTGCGGGATTGCCCTATCCCTATATTTTTTTAAAAAAAGCATTAGAAAAATCTTGTAGTTTCACCCATTTCTTTTATCACTTAATTTTTTCAAAGACTCTTGAGTTTCTTCATCCGCAATGGAAAAATCGGAGGCCAAATTTTTCTCAGCCAATTTGGTTACACCGTGTAAAGATTCCCCAAGAATGAGCTGCTTCCCCTCCACTTCCACAACATAGAGCATCGATTTTGGACTTAAAGAACGACGATCTAGTATTTTAATCATACTTGTCGCATTATCCTGCAATAGACGCGTGTAGACCATTTTTTTCATAGCCCATGAGAGAAATAGCAGCATCGACACAAGAAGCCCCAGGACAAAGAGCATGTAAATAAAATTTTTCCAAAAATGAGAATCCCCTTCTCCCTCATCTTTTTTTAACTCTTGCTGGAAAACCTCATCAAAAGTGGAAGGTTCCGTTGCTTTACTTTGAGAAGCAGATGAATTAGCTGGGACGTGAAGCTTTACATCTGAGCTTGAGGCCTCGTCAGCCCAACTCGAGATTGAAAAAAGCAGGCATAAAAAAATCATATACAAGGTAGACAAGCGCATGCGTTCCCCTATGGGTAGATGGATAAAGCTTAAGCATAAGGATTCACTCAATTTCCATTAAGAATTAATTTTCTTATTCTCCCCTTTGAATTTCCTCATTCATAAAAAAAGATTACCCCATCATTTTGTTTCTAACCCCTTTACTTTGATACAAAAATGACCATTTATGATTTATAATACGTCTTCAACAAGTTATGGCTTCAGCCCCAACCGCTGAAGAGTTATATCCTAGTATGGCCTCAAGACCTTGACTTCTTAATGTCCGGTTGTTAAGACTACTCGGAAACGAGCTTTTCCGCTCATCATTTTTTCGTAGGCTTCTTCTACCTTCTCAAAGGGATAGATCTCATTCATGGAGCGCACTCCCGTTAGAGCACTGAATGACATTGTATCTTGAGAATCTATCGAAGTACCTGAGGGCCATCCTGCGATAGAACGTCTTCCGGAAATAAGCGCTCCAGCAGTTATTGAAATAGGACTATGAGGGATTCCTACGATGATGAATTTTCCATTAGTGCTGAGTCCTGGAAGAGTTGATTCGATTGCCTTAGCATCGGTTATCGTCGATAAGATTACCCTCGCTCCCCCAAAACTCACAAGCTCCTTAGCGGGATTTTTTTCTAAACTATCAATATAATCATGTGCCCCTAATCTTTTGGCTAAAGCCTCTTTGTCTTTTCCTCGCGCTATCGCGATAGTATGAAATCCCATTTTAGCCGAAAATTGAACCGCTAAATGCCCTAGACCACCAACACCAAGAATAGCAACACGCTCTCCTGCACGCGCTCCACTGTTCTTTAATGCATTAAAGGTAGTAATCCCAGCACACATTAAAGGACCAGCCTCTACAGGTGAAAGTTCCTCCGGGATTAAGGCCAAAGCATCCACAGAAGCAATCATATAATCTGCATATCCCCCATCATAAGTCACACCAGATATAGAAAGCTGACTGCACGTAACAAAATCGCCTCTTCTACAAGACTCACAGTAACCACAATGCCCTCCATACCATCCAATCCCTATACGTTCACCCACCTTCCAATTTTTAACTTTCGAACCAAGAGCATCAATAATACCAGCAACTTCATGACCGGGAATACGTGGATAAGTCACACCTGGAAATGTGCCTTCTTTAGTGAAAGAATCGCTATGACAAATCCCACATGCCTGGACTTTAATGCGAACCTCTCTTTCACCCGGTTCTGGAATATCTCGCTCAACAAACTCAAAAGGACCATTTGGACGACTGACTTGAATTGCGCGCATTTTTGCCATAGAGCTTCCTCCTAAAAATTATTTACACTTTTAGTTACAGGAGAAAGAATTAGATTTCAAGAAAAAGAAGCCTCAAATCAAGATAATTTGAGGCTTTGACATTAAAAAAGAAGGGACGCTGGATTTTCTAGATATTTTTGAACTGTTTTCACAAATTCAGCTGCTGCCACACCATCCACCACTCGATGGTCAGCTGACAGGCAAATATTCATGATTTTTCCAGGAACAACTACCCCATTCTGAATCACAGGGACATTTTGAATACCGCTTACAGCTAAAATAGCCGCTTGGGGTGGATTAATAATCGCTTTAAAAGCAGTTACGCCATACATGCCTAAATTCGAAACAGTAAAAGATCCACCTTTATATTCTGACGCGTCTAGCTTGCCATCTTTGGCCCTTCTGGCTAACTGTCGAATCTCCAGAGAGATCTCTCCCAAATTTTTATAATTCGCATGCCGTACAATGGGTGCAATTAGTCCACCTGAAACACTCACAGCGATGGAAATATCGATCGTATCGAAACGAATAATCGTTTGATTTGCAGAATTAAAACCACTGTTGACATTTGGATGTTCGACAAGCGCTAAAGCGCAGGCCTTCACCACAAAATCATTAAAAGAGACCTTCACATCGACGTTACGCAATTGGTCACGTGTTTGATCTAAAAGCATAGCATTTACGGTTTGCTCCACGTAGATATGCGGAATAAATGTTTTGGCATCTTGAAGTCTCTGAGCAATTACCTTTCGCATAGGCGTCAAAGATTCTTCATGATACGATCCCGGCTTTTTAGTGGGCTGCACACGTCTTCCAAAAGCGACCACACCCGTGGATTGCGCTCTTTCCAAATCACGGCTCATAATCCTTTGATTGGGCCCTGTTCCTTTAACCGTCGTCAGGTCTAGCCCACGCTCCTTCGCAAGCTTGCGAGCAAGAGGTGATGATAAAACACGTTTAGAATTTTCTGTGACACCTTCAAATTCATAATGTTCAAGCGGAGGCTCTGGCACAAATGAGGGCTGTCTAATGGATCCCACACCCCCCTTAGCCTCAGCAGGAACGTCCGTTTTTTCTTCAGCCTTCGATTCTTCTTGGACAGCTTTCGTTTCCGGCTGCAATCCCTCGGGCTTGTAACCCTCGATGCTTTCATTTTGTTCTGCTGTGAAAATAGCAATAGGTTGGTTAACTTTGGCTTCTTCCCCTTCTTTCACGATAATTTTGCGTAACCACCCTTCATCTAAAGCCCCGTGCTCAACCGTTGCCTTATCCGTTGCTACCTCTAGCAACACATCATTAGCGTTAACGCGATCCCCTTCTTTTTTATGCCATTTAACAATCATTCCTTCTTCCATAGTTGGTGAAAGTTTTGGCATAGTCAAAGTAAATGGCATTTGTTTTTTCCTCTTTACAGGTTCATCACTTTATAAGAAGCCGCCAAAACCCTCTCAACAGACGGCAATGTCGCTTTTTCCAAGACTTTCGAATAAGGCATGGGAGTTTCTCGTTGGCAAACTCTTTCAATGGGAGCATCGAGATAGTCGAAACAATGCTCCATGATCTGAAATCCAACTTCTGCTGCAATTCCAGCAAAAATGTGGCCCTCTTCAACCAACACGCAATGATTGGTTCGTTTTACTGATTCCGCAATCAATCCAATATCTAGCGGCTTAATTGTTCTTAAATCGATTAATTCTGCACGAATTCCTTTTTTGGCTAATTCTCGCACAGCTTCGCGACATATCTTCACCGTATGGCTGTGCGAAACAATAGTCAGATCTTTTCCAGGAATGTCAATGCGTGCTTTCCCAATCGGAATTAGATATTCCTCAATGGGAACTTCCATTTTATCTCCATAATCCAGTTCACTTTCTAAAAATATGACAGGATTATTGCACCGAATGGCAGATTTAAGAAGCCCCTTTGCGTCATAAGCATTACTGGGCGCAATCACGATGAAACCAGGTAAATTTCCGTAGAGCGCTTCAACACAATGTGAATGCTGAGAAGAAACTTGTGCAGCAGCCCCATTAGGCCCTCTGAAAACAATCGGGACCGAAAAACGATTTCCGGACATGTAATACATTTTTGCGGCATTCGAAATCAATTGATCAGCGGCCACAAATGAAAAATTAAAGCTCATGAATTCAACAACGGGACGTAATCCAGTCATGGCTGCTCCAATGCCAAGGCCTGCAAATCCTAGTTCGGAGATGGGTGTATCAATCACTCGCTTACTTCCCCATTTATCCAAAAGACCTTTTGTGACCTTATAAGCTCCATTATACTCGGCGACTTCTTCACCCATAATAAAGACATTTGGATCTCGCGCCATTTCTTCATCAAGAGCTTGCCTTAAAGCCTCTCTCATTTCAATTACTTGAGTATTCGGGGTATTCATGCAGAATAATTCCTGTAAATGCTTTTAAGTTTGAGTTTCGGAAGGGGCATACACATCTTCCTCAATTGATAAGGGATTCGGCCACGGACTTTCATCGGCATATTTCATCGCTGCAATCGCTCTTTCGCGGTACTCTTTATCAATTTTTTTGAATTCTTCACTATCAATCAGATGATGTTCTTCCAAGGCATGCTGCATCAATAAGATCGGATCCCTTTGCATCGACTTTTGCAATTGTTCTTTTGTACGATAAAGCCCAGGATCAGAAATCGAATGACCACGAAAACGCTCTGTTAAAACTTCGATTAAGACAGGACGTCCAGTCTCCACAACTTCCTTATAAACATGCGAAAATCCCGCGTAACAATTGAAAAAATCCATCCCATCAAAAGTATAGGCTTTCATATTATAGGTTGGAGCGATATCCTCAGCTAATTTTTTAAATGAAATAGCGCGATTTACAGCCGTTCCCATTCCCCAAAAATTATTTTCAATCACATAAATACAAGGTAAGCTCCATAAAGAAGCAAGGTTCAAGGATTCGTGAAAAGCCCCCTGCGCGACAGCCCCATCGCCTAAAAAGCAGATCGCCACCTCATTTTTATGTCCACTGTATTTGATTTGAAAAGCCGCCCCTGTCGCGATAGGCACTTGCCCAGCAACAATTCCAAAACCTCCTAACAGCCTTTTCGCATAAAGGTGCATTGAACCTCCACGGCCACGTGCATTTCCCGTTGCTTTTCCATATAACTCTGCCATAATTTCTTCTGGTGTTGCTCCCAGTAGAAGAGCAAGTGCATGACAACGATAGGAAGTAATGTACCAGTTTTCTTGTCCCAAAGCTTGAACAGCGGCAACCTGAATCGCTTCTTGCCCGATATAAGAATGGAAAAAACCTCCAATTTTGCCTTGCAGATAAGCAGATTCTGCCCGAATTTCAAAATTGCGAATTGCCAGCATATGTGTGAGTGCTTTCAGAAGTAAATCTTTTCCAAGAAGTGCAATTACTTCATTTTTATCCGAAGGAAAAAAGGAATATTGAGTTGTCTCGTTCACTGGATTACCTAAAATTTAACTAATATAAATGAAGCGTCATTTTAGCATACATGCAGAATAAAGCAAGAAGACCTTGAATGACATCCCTGTCTCAATGCCTATTCTACAGAAAGCCTCTTTAAATTAACCTTGCACTAAATTTGGGAACGGCGTGCCCTGCTCATTTTTTGCAGCAGCCAATTCAGCGATTTCATGATGGACAACCGTTGTCACACAAGAATCCGACCACACATTGATTGCAGTCTCAAGCATATCGATTAACGTATAAAAAGGGAGAATAACCCCTAATACATTTAAAGGAACATTCATCGTTGCTAAGAACGCACTCGCAAGAAAATAGCATCCCATTGGAACTCCTGCATTCCCAACAGCAGCAATTGTCGCAATAAAAATCCATGCAATCATCTCAATCGGCGTAAACACAACTCCAGCATTCATCGAGACAAATAAAACAGTCGTTAAAATAAAGGCCGCGCAACCATTCATGTTGATTGTCGTGCATAAAGGGAAGCTAAAACCAGCAACCTCTCTGGATATTTTGAGTCTGTCTTCCGCACATTTCATTGCTAAAGGCAATGTTGCACTTGAGGATTTTGAAAAGAATGCCAAGGATAACGCCGGAAACATTCCCTTAGCTGTTTGAAAAGGAGAGATCTTTTTGATCTTTAAAAATACAGGTAAAATGAGCAATCCTTGTACAAGATTTGCGATCACAACACAAGACAGATAAAGTGCTAAACTTTTGATTTCAAGTCCTTCACGCATATCACGAATAAACAATGTCAAAAAAGCAAAGATTGCAAAAGGCATTAACCATACAATCCAAGTCGTAATTTTCATAATCGCTGCATAAAGACCTGAAAAGAAGGAATGGAGTAATTCTCTTTTATCATTTGGTAAACTTAGTGTTGCAAAGCTGAATAGCATGGCTAAGAAAAGGACCCCGATCACATTGTTTTCACTGAATGGCTGGACGATGTTGCTTGGAATAGCATTTAGCAAATAGGTTAAGTAACCAGTCTGATTAGTCTTCGGAGCATCAGTAAACTGAACAGCTATCTGAGAGCTTGTTGGATCAATTAAAACGTATAAAATGAGTGCGACAGTCGCGGCAAAAATGGTTGTCATTAAGGTATATTTGAGGACCTTTAATCCCATAAAACGAATGTCATGCGCACTCTTCATACCTGATGCTGTCGCTACAATAGAGAGAAAAATAATAGGAAGGCTGACAAGTTTAAGTAAATTAATAAAAATCTCTGAAACAATGGAAGCTCCTTGATCTATCCACGGCAAATTCATATAACCTGCCAAGAGTCCAGCGAGCACAGCAATAGCAAAGCCTATGTTCGCATTATATTTTCTTTTTTGCGCCATGATGAGATAACCTCGAGATAGTCGTTGATGCAATGTTTTTAATTCATTCAATTAATTAGGCTTTTATAGGGCAATATCCATTATCTGTCAAAATGAGGAATTTATTTGACCTGGACATTCACACAATACTTTTTTTAACTATTTGATCGATGTCATTTTCTCGTAGTTTTACTTGTTCGTTCTAAAAGCTTCTTCATTACCCATACAAAGCTAAGATAGCAGCCCATTAGAATGGGATTTGAAACATATTTAGAAGCCAATTTAACATTTTTAAAAGATGCTTAGGTGATAACAAAATAATGAATAAAAACAGAATACTCAAAGTTAAAACAAATGGCTTGTGCACATAGCCCCTTTGATTTGATATCAATGAAGCTTTACATATGGCTTGTAACATGCTGAACAACGATGAATGGGATGAATCCCTGCAAAAATACGCAGCATTTGTTTAGAGGAATTAAGACAAAAATATCCTAAGGAATGGAATTCAAGCTGGAATATGATGCCCTGCTTGGATATGCTTATCATATTATTTTAAAATACGATGAAAGATATGCTGCTTATAACTTTTAAAAAAGTACAAATACCTCCACCTCAATTATTAGTTGTTATGGCCAGATGCTGTATTGCACCCGATAAGCCTCCGATAACAGAAAAAGAAGCGATATCACTTGTTAAACAAGCCATAGCAATAGTCCCATACATCGAAGCTGTTGAATTATTAAGGGGCTGTACAAATCTACAGGAAATGTTAAGGAGCAACTGTACTGGGAAAAAATTTTAGAAAATATCAAAGAAAATGGCACGCATCTACCTTCAGCATCTACCTTCATTAGATCAAATTTCTGATCCATAAGCAGAAAAATTCATAAGAGACATTGTCGAAAATTAAGTATATAAAATGCTCTTATTAAAGCTGCTGGTTCAAAAACTTTGATTGCAGATAAAATGAAAAGATAATTAGCTGTCTAATTTGAATCGAGGGCGAGAATGTCCATTTATGACAACATTCTCTAGAAACATTCCAAGAGGACGAACCCAAATGGCATTTTCCCCATACAAAGCCTGATAAACGACTAGTTCTTCAAGTGATTCGCTGTGGCGGGCGATTCCAAGAATTTTATATCGTAACCCCTTGTTGTAATGCACATAAACATTTCCCACTGCAATGGTCTGGGCTAAAGCTGAAAAACAGGGCAAGGTTTCGTTCATTATTCTACCTAATTAGAAAGTGAGATTGAAAGTTTGTTAACCATCTTTCAATAAGAGGCTGCATATACGTATAAAATTTCCACAAAAATAAACCGACAAGCCATCCGACAATGATATCACTGGGGAAGTGAATACCTAAATACACACGAGAAAAGGACACGAATAAAACGTAAATAGTTGCAATGAACCACATCAAAGAACTTTTCCAATAACTTAATAAAATGCCTGATAGCAAAATAACTGTCTGAGCAGCCCCGCTTGGAAATCCATAGCCGCTTACTTGAATAATTCCCAGGCTAGGATCTATATGAAAAGGCCGAGGTGATGAGAAGTATTCCTTTAATGCTGAATTCGTCAAACCACTGATTAACAAAATAGACATTAAGCTTAGACCTGCTTTCCACCCTCTTAAGAACCACATCGTAGGAATCAAAATCAAGAAAAATTCTTTTCGATCAAAAAAGTCAAAGGGCGTAAAGAAATTATCCATAAACGGTGCTCTGAATGCATGAATGGATCGAATCAATTCTAATTCTAAAAAATGTAAAGATTCAAAATTTATTAAAGTGGTCACAATACCATTATCCTTTAAAGATATTCTTTTTCAATTAGCAAAAATGGCAGTTCCAATCCTCAACAACGTAGCCCCTTCGGCAATCGCCCAACCAAAGTCATTCGACATTCCCATTGATAAATGAGGGAGAAGCCGCCCGCCAGAAATGCTCAACCGCTCTTTCAATAGGCGCAACTTTTGAAAACAGTTTCTCACTGCCTGTTCGTCATTAGAGAAAGGAGCCATTGTCATGAGTCCTTCTACACAAATTCCAGAAAGAGAAAGAATGTGCTCGTAATCTTTTTGGCACGCTTCGCCCGACCATCCATGCTTTGTCAATTCACCAGATGTATTGACCTGAAGAAGAATAGAAGTTTGAACGCCCAGCTTTAAGCTTGTCTCAGAAATTTTTTTGGCTAACTCAAAGCTATCGACAGAATGAATGAGTGTAAATTTCCCCACAATTTTAGAAACTTTATTAAGCTGCAAAGAGCCTATCAGATGCCATTGAATATCGGAAGGCAAACGGGGTTGCTTTTGTAAGGCTTCTTGAACACGGCTTTCACCAAAATTGCGACAACCCGCTTCATACACGGTCTGGATCGATTCTACAGGGTAGGTTTTTGAAACTGCGATGAGAGAGATCTCGTCAGAAGCACGACCATATTTGCGAGCATATTCCTCTATGCGTACTTTAATTTTTAGATAATTGTCTTGAACAGACGTCATTTAAGATTACTCTTTCAATAAATTGCTCCTGAGATTTTTACAATTTTACTCATTATAAGCAAGACTTCTGGAGAAAACATCTATTCAAATTTTTGGACGATTTCGAGATTAAAAATATAACGAGTTTTAGCTACTGATAGTCAATTTTGGCTATCAGTAGCTAACCCCACTATAAGTTACTCCAAAAATTTGTTAAGATCCAAATCTGAGTGAAAAACTTTGGTTTTCCATAAGTAATTTGCGGAATCATTGCTATCGAATGCCCGATTTAAAGAAATGCCAAAGCTTTGAACATTGGGAAAAATTATCAACAAGTGCTTTGCAAGTCTTTCGGACAAATCAAATTCCGAAGCATTTAAAGAAGAATTTTCTCTAAAATAGGCCTGGATAGCATCTTTTACAGCAAAAAAATTAATATAATCGCTTACTGTCACCTCTGGCTTATACTCCATCTCAACTTCAATAGATGCAAGATCATTTTGAATTGTCTGATTGGCAATAGTAAATAAAAAAGCTTCTCGCTCAACCTGCTGATTTTTTAATGAAACAATACTTTTTCGATTGAAGGGCTTTATTAAATCAGGTTCCACAGAGAAAATACTTTGCATTTGCTCGATGCTTGAATATTTATTTGCTAGATAAATGACCAGCTTTTTATTGACGATTTCCCAATAATCCTCTTGGTTTGGATAGCTGGTTAAAAAAATATTAATTTCATCTTTAATCATCTTGGGAGACGGAACTTCTTTTCCATCAATCGTAAGGTGGATGCCTATAGCATGAAGTCCAAATCTGTGATTGATTATCTGTCGATTTATAATCAATTCGGCATGTGATTCAGACGCATACGTATCAACGCAAAGAAAGGGAAAAGTACAAATTGTGAGTAAATAGCAAAAAGATAAAAATTTGCGCATGGTTAAATTCCAGATAATCAAGTTAGTCAACTATAGGAAACCCCATTTGTTATACTAAGAAAAGCACCTGAACCTCAAGAGATTTTATGCTTAAAATTTCTTATACCCTTTTGGTTCACTCAAGATTTCATGATAGATCACCATATCTTTTGCTGAAGGAACCTGCTGGACTAATTTTTGAGCCAGCGAGGCCTCTCTTTTTAGGTGGGGGTGGTAAGATAACAACTCTTTTATTCTTAAATTTTCACTCGCCTGAGTTTGAGCTGCTTTAATTTTATGGATTTTTGGAGCAGGTATAGGCTTGGGCGGAGTTTTTTTTGCTGGAGTCTCCACTTGAATGTTTAGTGACTCCAGCAATTCTTGAACCGCTCGTTCCTGTTCATCTTGTTCATATTGAAACTCTTCAGGGTGCAGGCGACGCCTTCTCTCTTCTGAGACTCTTTTCGCAAAGAGAAAAGTCATCGCAAACAGCGCAATGATAAATCCAAGAAACTCGATGAAATTCATATGTTATCTTATTGGTTTGTCTTTTTCTTCAGGTTGAGCGATAGAGGTACGCATATCTGTATCGGCTTGAATATTTTGGATGCGTTGATAATCCATAATCCCCAAATTTCCCTTCTCAAAAGCATGTGCCATAGCAAGAGGGACTGAAGCTTTAGCTTCCACAAGCTTGGCTTCCATATCTTTAATTTTGGCGATATTCTCTTGTTCCTGCGCAACAGCCATGGCACGTCTTTTTTCAGCTTCTGCTTGAGCAATTTGCATATCTGCTTGAGCTTTCGCTGCACGCAGTTTAGCTCCAATGTTTTCTCCCAGATCCATTTCTACAATATCAATAGATAAGATTTGGAAGGCAGTAGAAGAATCTAATCCTTTCTCAAGCACAACTTTAGAAATTCTTTGTGGAGATTCTAAAACTTGTAAATGTGTATCCGATCCACCAATAGCACTCACAATTCCTTCACCCACACGTGCGATGATTGTCTCTTCAGTTGCCCCACCTACAAGCTGGGCAATGTTTGTTCTAACCGTCACCCTAGCACGCACTTTAATTTGAATTCCATCTTTTGCGACCCCAACACTATAGCCACCTGGACTTGGGCAGTCGATTACCTTAGGATTCACAGATGTTTGAACGGCAGCTTTAAGGTCACGTCCAGCCAAGTCAATAGCAGTTGCACGACGCCAATCCAAATTTAAATTTGCTTTATCGGCAGCAATCATTGCTTCAACAACTTCTGCAACATGGCCACCAGCCATAAAGTGCGTCTCCAAATCTGCCACAGAAATATCCTTTAGTCCTGCTTTATAAGCATTAATACGTGCATTAACAATTAACTTTGGAGGAATCTTACGCAAGCTCATTCCAATAATGTTGAAAAGGCCAATAGGAGTTCCAGAAACAAACGCCTGAAACCAAAGGCTAATAAATTTTCCCAAAATCCCCAATATAATGAAGGCAACGATACCTAAAAAAATAAAGAGGATATAGAGTTCAAGACTAATATCTGCTGCTAAAAGGTGCATAATCATACTTCCTTATGTGTCATTGGATTTAGAGGGGTATGGTTGAAAACTTTGACCATTAAACTTTCTCCTTCACCACCGATAATTAAGACATCGGTTCCTTTTATCAAATACCCACTTTGAGAAATGGCCTGTAAACGTTTTCCTTCAAGGATAATTAATCCCCCCGGTTTTAAGTCTGTAAACGCAATCGCGCGTTTTCCTAATAAGCTACTGTCATAGGTGGAGGCCTGATAACCTGATTGATCTTGATCGGAATAAATGCTGAAGCCCGATTGGCTGCGTGGGATTTTCCATAACATAAACTTGCAAACTCCCACAACTAGAGCGGCAGCTCCAATCAAAAATAAGAGTGATTCCCATGTCGATTGTGAGGATACCGCAAACATGACAATACTAATACAGATGGCAATAGCACCTAAGATCCCCATGATTGCTCCTGGGAGATAAAATTCTAAAACAATTAAGAAAAGGCCAATCAATAAAAGCAAAATCGAAATCATGTTTTACTCTCTTCTTCTACCAAAAGGGTCCCACTGTCAAAACCAATGACATGAATCGGGCTTCCTTTTTCTATAAATGAACCACTAGAAATCGCATCGTAATATTTCCCATCAATGATCACCTTGCCAGCAGGTCTTAAAGTGGTCTCTGCTTTTCCCGTTTTACCAGGCTGGGGTAAAAGCTCGGAACTGAAAGCTTGATATCCCTCTTGCTCATGCCCTTTCAGCACAAATCGATTAAATCCAGAAAATGAGGGTGTCACATACCTAGCCAAAAGAATCATTAGCCCTATTCCAACCACAAGAGTTCCGGAAAGCCAGGCCAGTCGATTCATAACAGCTTCGCCTGCTGCATTAAAGGTTCCTGTATCTAATTCAAAATCCATCGATCCTGCACCGGGCAGCATTAAGCCAAATAGGCCCGCCAAAAACAAAATAACTCCAAAAATGCCAATTAAACCAAACGTGGGAAGCACAAATAAATCAAGAGCAACAATTCCCACGCCAGCTAAAAGGAGAAACAATTCAAGCCAGCTCGCAATTTCCAAGGCAAAGCTTGAAAGAATGATTAAAAATAGGCAAATCAACGCAATAGATCCCGGCAGACCAAAGCCTGGAGTACTGAACTCCATATAGGCGCCCATTAACAACCCTAAAAATAAGGCTGATGAGACGACTGGATTACTTAAAAAAACAAAGAGTTGCGTTTTCCAATCCATGTGGTACTGATCAATTGTGGCCTGAGGAATTGATGAAAAAAACGGATATTGGAAAAGCGACATTTTGGAAGCCGGCCATTGTCCAATCTCTTTCTCATGGTACGTCACCTCTGGAAGTTTTTGTGGCAATAATTGCAAATCCGCAACACCAAACTCAATTAATTCATTCGAATTGAGCGTTAAGAGCTTTCCCTTAGGGCTAATGACACGATCTGGATCTGTTCCCGTGGTTCGAATTTGATTTTCTTGATCCAGTTTAGTGATTTTTCCATGTCGCAAAACTAAGATAATGTCTTTATCAACCATCGCTTCTGCTATATAGGGGTTTCGATCAAAAAAGCGGGCGCGATTAGCAAAGTCTGCACGCAAGGCAGAATTCACTTTTTCTGAGGCTGTCTGCATCTGTCCACTTTCGTTAGCCATTACGGGTTCAGCAGCGCCCATGCTCCCATCTTTTACCACAGTAATGTATCTACACGAGTACGCTAACATGGCTCCAGCTGAAATCGCCCAGTTATTGATATAGGCGATAACAGGAATCCCAAACTGGGTATCCATCTCTTTAAGAGCATCCGAAATCTTTTGTGCCGCAAAAACTTCTCCTCCAGGAGTGTTCAGTTCCAAGATAATAAAGCTAGGTCGACTCTTTTTGTAGTGATCTAAAGCATTTTTCACATAAATCCATGTAGATTGATTAATCCCATTTGTACGGTCATCAATCGTAATCAAACCCACTTGATTCGTTCCGTTAGCATTAACTTGAATATGCTGCTTAAGACTTTCTTCAAAAGATTGAGGCGAGATCTCTAAAGGAGAGATTGTCATAGAACTTGGATCAGATGTATGACTGGAAACTTCTTTCCATCCCATTTTTTGCTTAAAGGCTTCCGGAGAAAGAATCCCCTGCAATAATCCCAAAACTTGCAATTGATTTTGGTTGACAACCAACGCTTCACCGGGAGAAGAAATCAGATTGCTTTTATCCCCTCTGGCATCTTCCGCAAGCTTCCATCCTGCCTCGTCCACAATTTGGATGGATGGATCTGACATCCCTAAAGCAAGTACTTGCAAAATCTGAAAATGGGGATTATCTGGTAACACAAGACTGACAACACGATTTCTAAGGATATTTTTGGGAAGTACAGATTCCGATCCTAAAGCCACATCTCCCCAAGATGTAAAGAAAGAACAATAGACTGAATCAGCCAAGAACGGAAATATGGCAGCGGGTCCAAGTGCACTATTTTCTATATAAACAGTAATGGAAATCTTTTTTTCGACTTTTAGTTCGTAAAAACGTTTGGCTAAATTAAAAGCTTCAACCAAATCACCAGAAGAAGAATCAACAAGCAAGATAAATTGCCGCTTACCTTCCTGAACAGCTTGATCAATTGCAGTTTTTCTTTGATCTAAAACATCTTTATCCAAATGCCCTTTCAACCAGACCCAGGTTGGTGTCTGGGCCTCATCAGCAAAAATAGATAAAGAAAATACGGAAAAGATCAAGATAAATGAAAAAAGGGATTTGAACTTAACCATATTGCATACTCTCCTAGAGTCCCTTTTAGAATTCAAAAAAACACTAAACTTAGACTTTCAGCCCTTTTTAGCACAGCAAATCATTAAAAAAAAGAAAAGAAAATGTGGATTTTGCACTTATCCTCAAGACCACAAAAACTTTTGTATGTAAAGTCAATCTGAAGGCAAAGGGTTATAAAGGATGTTCTTCATTGATGCTGACTGCGAGGGCAATCATACAGATGCCAATGAATGGATGCCAAAAATGCTTGGAAGCTAGCGATTCTTTTTATTTAAATTTGCAAGCATTTTGGATTTTTCCATGAGAAATTTTGTTGCGTCACGCACGTCTTTCCAAAATTTACCCATTTTTTCTAAGGATTGATGCGCGATAGCTGCCTGCTTTTTTGGAGCCTGTGTATATCTTGCATGTTTCTTTTTTTTCATTAAAGCAGATAAATTTAAAACAATTTTGGGTAAATTTTTCTGTTGTCTTTCTCTTAATTTCTTTTCATTTTGAGATTGATTTTGATTAAGCATCTTTACTTCCTCCTATTCCTTAGCTATACCAAACCTCATTTTTTTTTAATAATATTTTCAACAAACTTATCTTTACATTTTTTTTAAAGAACACTAGATTTTGAAAAAGCTTTAAAAGGAGAGAGTTGTGAAACTTCAATTTGTTAAATATTTGTTACTTTTTATCTGCATGACAACTCATATTGGGGCCACGAATATTAACCAGTTTGATTTTCAAGAACTTCCGGTTTTATATCAGGGCCGCTTTCGTCCCGTAAAAGCTTATACAATTCTCTCACAGCTCGATCTATTTCACAAGAGCCCAAAAGAAGAAATGCTCTGGAATCTTTTCGTTTCTGGCCACTCAAGTTTCGATAAACAATCCCTCTTCAAAATAGATTCTTCTGCCTTCAAAACAGCACTTGGTCTTTCGTCTAAAACAACTCTATTTAACTACGAAGAAATCAATCAAGCCCTTTTTCAACGCGCAGAGACCAACTTAGCAGTTATGCGACATTTAATTCCCAAAATTTATCGTGATGCTCAAAGCAACAACAAATCTACCTCGATTGAATTGACCTCGCTTTCACAGGGATTATGGGTCAAGCAGCAAGGAAAAAATATCCTCGTGATGTCAGCACCCAAGCAAGCTCCTTGGCAACATCTGACAGAAGGATTGATCTTGAATGCTGGGGAATCTATCGATCCCCAAATTGCCGATGAGGCTTTAGACTTGTTTAAACGATTGGATCGATATGCTAAATTTGGACAAGAAAGACAATCTTTGGCACCTATCATCCAGACCTTGCAAAACAATCATCTAACCTCACAAGAAATCACCCTGTTCCTGGAGGAAAAATTCCCTTTATTAAATAGAGTGCTTGAGAGCGGAAACGAATTTCAAATGCTACCTTTAAAAACACCAAAAGGAACATGGGTATCTCTTACTGCATTAGGTTTGCAAGTATTTGATTCTGAAACAGGTCTTTTAAAACCGATTCCCAATTTTACACTTTACTCCGACTCGATATTTAAAAATATTCAAGAGGCTTATCTTACCAATGACCTTCAAAAATTAGCGAATGGCTTAGGTGAAGGCTACTCCAGCATCGAAAACACCATCTATCGCAAGGGCTCCGATAAACAGCTCTCTTACCCTTCCCTTCAACATTTGCGTGCCGAATCCTTTTATTATTCTTTTCCTCTGCTTGAATGGACCGTCTTTTTTTATGCAAGCTCTATTTTTTGTTTTTTCTTGGCGTATTTTTTAAAGAATACACGAGTGACAAAAATCGCCTTGGGAGGAACAATTTTGGGCTTGATTTGTCATACAAGCCTTCTAGCTTTACGCTGTTATATCTTACAAAGACCCCCTGTTTCGAATATGTTTGAAACGGTACTCTATGTCCCTTGGATCGCAGTCCTATCTAGTTTTTTCTTTTACCAATTCTTCCGCAACTATGTCATGATGGTTGGATCCTGCCTCGTCGCAATCCCTCTCCTTATTCTGCTTTCCACCACACGCATGAATATTGGGCTAGAAAATGTGCAAGCGGTTCTCGACTCCCAATACTGGCTTATTATTCATGTGCTCATGATTGTAGGTAGCTATAGTTTTTTCCTTCTTTGCGGCATTTTAGGGCATCTTTCGTTGTATGCCTACTCTTTTCAATTTACAAACAGAGATTGGGCTAAGAAATTGGAGCCTTTGATTCTAAACTCTATGTATGTCGGGACTGCTCTCTTAATTCCAGGAACTTTACTTGGGGGGGTATGGGCAGCTGAAAGCTGGGGCCGTTTTTGGGACTGGGACCCCAAAGAATCTTGGGCTTTTATCTCGAGCTGTGTTTATATTTTTTGGATTCATCTCCATCGTTTTAATCATATCGGCGGATTCGGTCTTGCCTTTGGCTCAATAGTGGGCATGCAATCGATTATTTTTACCTGGTATGGAGTGAATTACATACTTGGAACAGGACTTCACAGCTATGGTTTTGGATCGGGAGGAAATTTCTATTACTTCTTATTTGTTGTGATCGATTTTTGCGTGCTAGGAGCTGCAGCATTGAGATACATGCAGCTTAAATCGCGCACACTTAAATCATTTTGAAAGCTGAGTAAGCGCACTTTCGGCTTGTTGCTTAATTTTGAAAAAATGCTCCTGTTCTCCAGCATATTCAATGGCAAGTAAGAGGGATGCTTTGGCATTTTCATCATCTCCTACTGCCAAGTAGCAAGAAGCAGAATGGTAATGAGGCACGGGATTACTCATTTCAGTCATTACAGCCATCCCATAAGCCACTAAGGCTCCTTCATACTCCTTTTTTAACTGCTCAGACATGCCCAATCCCAACCAATAATTATGGACTTGGGGATCTAACGTTGTTAAAAATAAAAAAGCATCAGATGCTTTTTCATATTCTTTTGCCTGAAAAAGACGGTATGCTGCACCATAGAATTTTTCCATGGTTTCATCCGTATAACCGATAATGTCTTTTAAATTTTTCCCCTCAGACATTTCTTGGCGTATGAGATCCACATTTTTCAATTTTTTGATCACATCTTTCGGGATTTGAAATTCTTCCATTCGATCCATATGCCAACCATTTTTAAAACTTATTGTTTTTTAACTTCATCAAGCAAAACTTGATAGCCTTTTGCTAATCTTTCTCGAAAATCATCCATTTCAGAATGAATTTTAGCCTTGATTCTTTCTGCATAAAGCTCAAAAGGCTCTAAATCATTTTGATAGTCATCCTTCATACTGTCAGCAACAGCATTCGCAACTTCTTCAACTGTTTTCTCGTATTTCATTTCTGCTTGGCCACTTGAAGTATTTTTTCTTTTGCGCATGTCTGACATGACAACCTCCAAATTTTTAATCTATTCTAAGAATGCATTCCTTTCATTATATTTACCAATTTCTCGATTCTTTTCGTATCTTTTTTAGCGAGGATCAAAAAAGCATGAATAGAATGTTTCTTAATTTTCTTCCCACCCGTCTAAAAATGATTCTGAGCCTCCTTCTCTTTATTATTATAAATAAAACACGATTTAATAATAAATAATTTGATTAAATTACTTACATTTATTGTTGTTTTTAATATAATTCTGTTTTAAACTTTCAAATAAACCACAGAGCAGATTTAAATTAAACACTAACAAAACCAACAATCGAAACAAAACGCAAAAGAGACCAACGATAATAATTTAAACTGCATTAATAATGCCTAATTAAGCGGGATTGATTTATGTTAAAGCCACAGCCAAAAAAAGCTAAAGTAAGTTTAAATGATTATTCCTACGAAAAAGACCTAGAAAACCGCTTACAGATGGCTTCTTTTTCTCCATTAGAAATCGATCTATTAGATGTGATTTTAAATGGTTCTTTGACCATGAATTTTCAAGATATTGAAGATGAACTAGATATTCTTGAAGAAGACATGATTCTTTCTCTCGAAAAATTCGCACGATTAAAATTGCTGCAGATTCAAGGGAAAAAAATTCTCATTAATAAAGAAATGCGCAAATACTATGAATTGCATATTTCTCGTTTTAGCACAGATTTTGAACCTTCCATTGAGTTTTTACAAGGTCTATTAAATCAAGTTCCAATTCATCTACTCCCGGTGTGGTATACTATTCCCAAAACATCCACCCATATTATTCATTCAATTATCGATAAACACTTACTTACCCCTAAAATCTACGAAAAATATGTGAGTGAGCTTGAAGTGGAAGAACCTCTTCTCCATGCCATCGCCTCTGAGGTTTTTGCATCGCCCTCTCTTTCTCTTTCCAGTTCATTTCTAAAAAATAAGTACCAACTGCAAGAAAAAGAATTTGCAGAATGTGTCATGCGGCTGGAATTTAATCTTCTATGCTGCTCGAAATATGAACGAAAAGGAAACAACTGGGAAGAAATGTTAATCCCATTCCATGAGTGGAGTGAGCTTCTTTCATTTAAACAGACCACCAATCCTCCTCAGATTAAAGATGTCGACCAAATTCAGAATCGCCATCCCTGCCCCTTTGGCTTTGTGCACGATTTAACTGTTTTGACACGTTATCTAGGCCAAAATCCAATTTCCCTCTCTGCATTACACGATAAAGTGATCGAATTATTGCCTCACATTCCGTCCCTTGTGACCTCAAAAACTTATCTTTCGCATCTTTTAGAAAAAATCATTCAATTAGATCTTGCTTTTGAAGATGAAGGATTTTTGCGTCAACATCCTAAATCGATCGAATGGCTGCAAAAAGATCTCGAACATCAAGCTTTAGTCGTGTATCAAACGTCTCTCATCCGATTTTTTGACACACAATCGCATTTTTTCGACAAAGATACACGTGAAATACTTAAATTCCTGAAATCGGTCCGTAAAAATGGATGGGTTTATTATGAAGATTTCTTAAAAAGCTTTATTGCTCCGATTGGTCACGCAGAGAATATCGAACTTATCCCAAAAGGAAAAAGATGGAAGTACATGCTTCCAACTTACTCTGACGAAGAAATCCATTTTCTAGAAACATTTATTTTCCACCATCTGGCAGAAGGTGGCATTGTTTCAACTGGAACACATGCGGGCAAACGCTGTTTTTGTATTACTTCTTACGGTTATCATATTCTCGATGATTACGCCTAAGCTAAGCGAATAATACGTTTGAGGGATGCCGGGGCTTCGTCATCTGGCAAATCTTGTGTCGTGGTTAAAAAAACTTGATGCAATCCCTCAATGTATTTTAACAACTTTGCTTTGCGAAATGCATCCCAACTCATTCCGGCATCGTCAATTAGCATTAAAGGATTTTCCTCTGTAACAGCTTTAAGAGAACTCCATTCTGCTAATTTCAAAGCCGCAACAAAACTCCGCTGCTGTCCCTCACTCGCAAAATAGCGCGCTTCTTTATCATCTAAACATAAATTGAGATCATCTTTGTGTGGACCAATTAAAGTACAGCCCAATTCACTTTCTCTTTTGCGAAGTTTTTGGAATTGTCCTAAATAATAATTTTTTAAAATTTCCTCAGAAGCACTTCGCGGAGCTGTTGTTTTGTAGACAACACCTAACTTCTCCCGACCAGCACTTAATTGCTCGTAGATTTGCTGACCATTTTGATGCAATTGAGCTGCAAGGACTTCGCGTTTAAAAGTAAGGTAAGAGGCAGCATGCGCCATTTCATATTCCCAACTTTCAATGGTGGCTAAATTCTTCCCTTTTAACAGGTAGTTACGCTGGCGCATGGCGCGAGTAAAACGGGTTAATTTATGTACATATAAGGGATCACTCTGAGCAAGTTGCAAATCCAAAAAAGAGCGTCGCATTAAAGGCGCCCCTTTAATAAGGGCAGAATCATCAGGACTCATGCAAACACCATAAAACATTCCTAATAAATGAGTAAAAGAATAATAGGGTGTTTGATTTAGAACGATCTTTCGTTCTTTCCCATTGTAGAAAATCTTTAGCTTTTGCTCTATTCCCTGCTTGATAAAACTGGCTTCGATGGAAAAATAAGAGGTTCCTTTTTGGATCAAATCATTGATTTGTGAGGTTCTAAAAGAACGGCCAGTCATTAGAAAATGAATGGCCTCTAAAATGGTCGTCTTTCCAATTGCATTAGGTCCGCAAATCAGATTTATGGATGGAGAGAATGTAAACTTAGCTTCTCGATAAGAGCGAAACTGATGCAAATGGAGTGTATGTAAAAACATGCCACTTATGCATCTTCATTTAAACGCATCGGCATCAAAACAAACAAAGGACTCACTGATGAGTTAATTTGCGAAACGCCTTCTTTATCCGTGATTACACCTGGATTGAAAGGATCTGTTAATCCCATCGTCACAGTTTCTCCCTTGCTATGTCGCAAAATATCTAAGAAATAAATCGGATTAAAGGCTATTTCTAAACGAGGCCCTGTATAATTCACCGGCATGCTGACTTTGCCCTCTCCAATTTCCATGGTATTGGCAGCTAAGCGAAGCTCTCCTTCGTTAAAAGTAAATCGCACGGAATGGGACGTATCGGCCGTGAACAGGGAGACTTGGCGAAGAAGGGTGATCAGCTCTTCGCGGTGAAGGCTTAGAACGGTTTCTAATTGATTAGGAATCACACGACTGACATCTGGATAATCTCCCGAAAGCAACTTTGTAACCAACATGGTATTAGAAGCTTCTATCGCAATTTTATCATGCATCAAATAAACGGTGGCTTCCCCATTATCAGAAAGATTTTTTAAGATTTCTTCCACAGCTTTTATGGGGATAATATAATTTCCATTAAATGCCACATCCAAACCCAAAGAAAGATGGGTTCGAGACAAACGTTTTCCATCTGTTCCAGCAAATATAGCCTTTCCTTCCATAATTTGCATAAACACACCCGTTAAAGCAAAGCGATTATCATCTCGAGAGACTGCAAAAGCTGTGCGGAAAAGCATGTCTTTTAAATCCCCCTCTGGGATCTTAAACTGCACAGCTCCATCCATTTGTGGAAGAGACGGGAACTCACTTTTATTCATTCCATGCAGTTTAAAACGAGAGCTGTCCGCACTCACTTGAGTCGTTTCATTATCATTCGTTGCAATTTCAACGTTTACAGCTGTAAGCTCTCGAATCAATTGCGCAAATCGCTTTGCAGGTAATGCCGTTGCCCCTTCTTCAAGGATTTTCGCTTCAGTATGGCAACGAATACCGACGGTTAAGTCTGTAGCTGTTAAAATCAATTCCCCATTTTTTGCTTCCATCAGAAAGTTGGAAAGAATGGGAATAGTCGCTTTTTGTGAAACGATGTTTAGACATTTATTGATCAAAAAATTCAGTTCCTGCGTAGAAATCACAAACTTCATGTTTTTTTCCTTACTTAAGCTCTAAAGTCCCTACAAACGATTAATGGGACAAGTTTTATGGACAAACATTCAAATGAGGAAATCATAGCATTATTTACTGTTTTGTCCTATAGTATTTATAAGTAACGCAAAAATTCTAAATGAGCATTTAAGGCAGAATTTTAAATACCGAGAAAGAATACAAGCTTACTCGTCCCATTAAACTTCCTGCCATTAACCAAGCCCCAAAGCAGAGTCTTTTATGAGTGACCAAAAGCAAGACCTCGTTTCCAATCGTCGCGCCACATTTAATTACGAAATTTTACAAACTTTTGAAACAGGCATCGTCCTTTTGGGGACCGAAATCAAATCATTACGCGATAACGGAGGAAGCCTTCAAGAAGCGTATGTCAAAATTTTCGATAATGAAATCTGGCTCATCGGATGCAACATCGCCCCTTACCGCTATGGGAACGTGCATAATCACGAAGAAAGGCGCCAACGCAAACTATTGATGCATAAGCGCGAAATCTTACGTTTAAAAGAAGCGACACATGAGAAAGGACTAACTCTTATCCCTCTCGCTTTTTTTCTAAAAAATGGAAGAGTTAAAGTACGCATTGCCACTGCCAAAGGAAAGAAGAACGTTGACAAGCGCGATTCGATTCGGGAAAAAGAAGATACGCGCAAAATCCAAAGAGCTCTTAAAAACGCCACTTAATAGTCCCATGTTCAAAATCAAAATTTTATCTGTTGGCAAAACAAAAGAAACATGGCTGCACGCCGCAATTGAAGAATACCAAAAAAGATTGCAAGGTGTAGCTGAAATTGAATGGGTGTGGGCTAAAGATGACTCGCAGCTCGTTGCACTCGTTAGCCGAGAGCCTCTTGTCATTTGCCTAGATCCAAATGGAAAGGTTTTCTCTAGTGAGCAATTCTCTACATTTCTCATGCGTAAGCTGGAGGAAGGAGGAAGCCGCTTAGCTTTTGTCATTGGAGGAGCTGATGGACTCCCCGCTTCCCTTAAACAAAATAAAGAGGCCATTAGCCTCTCTCTTTTAACTTTTACACATCAAATTACGCGTCTTGTTTTGATTGAGCAAATTTATCGAGCCCTTGAAATAGCCAAGGGCTCTCGCTATCATAAGTAATCAAATGTGCTCCATGCGAGGAAGGGCCGATCTTAAGTAGTAAACGCCTCCTTGAATGAGAGCCGATCCCACAGCAATGTCAATGAAAGCACGCACATCTGAAGAAATTCCTGAAAGACGCATCAGAACTCCAAGGCCCATCATTCCGACAATCAAGAATAAATTACCCTTACTATACATATTGAGAAGACTTGTTGGATCAGGAAAGTTTTTAATTCTAAGCAAATTCCGCATAACAGTCTTTTTTAAAACCATTCGACCTTTAAAGAATCCTGTGATAAGACTCAATAGCACAAGCACCAAAGCGGCGATTTTAACTTCCCCTAAAACACTTAATTGACTCATTAATGGATATCCCTCGTCGGCTTGCAAAAGCAAAGATTGTACAGCGTCCATTAAAAACCCCAATCCTAACTGCAATAAAAAAACTCCAATTCCGATCCACATTGAACCTGAAATAACAATTAAAGTTTTATGGCTGACTTTAAACATAATCTTCCTTAAATAGGTTTTAACATACATCAACGATATAAAGTCGTTGAATCCTGAATACTATAGCGATGTTAGATGACTCGCAAATAGACAACAAGTAGAAAAGCATTTTACGTTTCATCAAAAAACAACCTGAAAAAGCTCCTTTCAAATAACCAATGATTGGGTAAAGCTCTTCTCTACCAATCCACAAAGTTTTATTTATAATTTTCCAGCCTATTATTTTTTTAAATATATAGACAAAAAATAGAGCCTTCAATTATACCATGTTGATGATGGTCTGGCTGCCATCATCAAGTCAATTGTTTAATCTTAAAACACATTAGACTTATCCGCAAAACCGCTTAGCCTTCTGCTATTCTTCGTGCCCACCTCGTTTTCATAAGAAAACCAGATTTCAAAAACCACATGGGAATAGCGTATTTTTGGTGCGAGTAATGCTTGAGATTCGATTTTTCATTTTCGCCTTAATATGGAGAACTAAAAATCAGAAAAAAATTAGCAAAGCCGTAACAACATAGTGAATCAGAATACAACAAAAGATTGACTGACAAATTAAGAGGACTTAATTAACATGATGAGCATTTCTCACGTATGTATCCGCGCATTTTTTATGGCACTCTCTGTTCTTATTGCCCTAGTTTATGTCACAACCCACCCCCTTAATTCTTCACCACTCGTCAATACATCCATAGGAATTCTAGGAGGCCTTGCAGCTAGCTTCATTTTAATTGGACTTGAAATAGCTTTAAAACGTTTTGGCATCATTGAATTTGCCCTTGCTCTGGCGGGTGTTGTACTCGGAAATTTCATGGGTGAATCCCTGTGGACAATTCTCCATCCATTGCTTTCTCATTACATGACTGCAGACACAGCCATACTACTTAAAGCCAGCCTCCTTCTAATTTCAATTTATTTTAGCATAAGCACCCTTTTTCATACGGCTTCCAAATTCCAACTACAGTCCTTATGGAAAAAGAAAGAAGAAAGCATCAGCTACACATCTAACATCTTAATTGATTCTTCCGCCCTCATGGACCCAAGAATCATCGACCTAGCCGCATCCGGTATTTTAGATAACCATCTGATCATCCCTTCTTTTATTTTGCGCGACCTACAACAGCTTGCCGATCAAATCGATGAACAAAGCAAAGCAAAAGGACGCACGGCTCTGGAAATCATCAAAAAATTAGAGACTATCCCCCATTTGAATCTCCGTCATTCCGAGATGGATTTTTCTGATATTGATACACGTACAAAATTAAATCAGCTTGCAACAACACTTTCAGCCAAAATTTTAACTGCTGATATGAATCGTACACAGCAGTCCCCCGATGAGACACCCATCATTAATATGCATTTCCTTTCTAATGCTTTGAAGCCTATGACACAAACAGGCGAATGCCTCACAATCAAAATTCAAAGATACGGAAAAGAACCCCGCCAAGGAGTTGGGTATCTAAAGGATGGCACAATGGTGGTGGTTAATGGAGGGGCAGAATTTATTGGGGAAGAGATTAAAGCCTACGTTTTATCAGTTAAGCACACGGCATCTGGCCGCATGATCTTTTGCAACGCATCTGACGATCAACTGGCAACACCAGATCTTCCGATGCACAATCTTGCAGACCTTGAAATTAAGCCTAAAAACTACTTTACTGTGTAAAGTTCTTGCTTGCGGAGAATTGAAAAATGGCCATTCTGGGCATTGGGAATGATATTATTGAGGTTCAGCGCATTGCAAAAAATATTGAGCAATACGGTCAAAAATTTCTTGACCGTATCTTCACCACTCAAGAGCAAGCTTACTGCCTAAAACACCGAGAATCGGCACGCAATTTTGCCGGACGTTTTGCCGCTAAAGAAGCGATTGTCAAAGCATTTGGCACAGGCTTCGGCGCACATGTTTCATGGACAGATCTTGAAATTTTGAATGATGCTTCTGGAAAACCCCACGTGCATTTATCCGCAGCATTGGAGCTCCAGCTTCCACCAAACACACAAATTCTCATTTCCATTAGTCACTGCAAAGCATACGCAACAGCTGTTGCGATTTGGACGGATGAAGCCAAACAACACAGTTGGTTTGGCCTCTAATGCTCTTATATTCCGACGCCGAAAGGATAAAAAATGGAGAGAACAAATTGGCTTGCCGCACTCGGACAGTTGTGAGCATATGCTCGAATCGCATACTCTAGACCAACCGTGGCTGAGGACTCTAACAGATATTGATATTTAGCGCCACAATCAACGGATTGATGCTGAACACCTCCATATCCGTGAAATCTATCCACATGTAAATTGCCAGGTCCTAACCCCCACAAAGACCGCACAAAAACGATCCACTGATGTTGATCCCAATGATTATTTTCCCATTGCAGATTTGCACGAATCCAAGGCGCCCCATGGTCAGCAATTCCGACGCCAAATAATCCCCACCAACGAGACGTCCAAAATTCTTCACAGCTCATCTCTTTTCCCCATGCAATATTTGGCTCTATCTCAAAACCACCATGATGGAAAACACTGATGTCGTGTAAACCCTGCTTAAAAACTTGTGTAATCACCACTCCAGTCACGAGACTTAACCGATCGCCAATGGCATCATTCCACCATAAATAACGGGCGAGCAAGCTCAAATGATCAAAGCTAAAACTATGACGGCGTGTTGTTAGAAAGCCACACTCAATCTCACCGCTCAAATGATCTAGAACAGGAATCGATAAACTCCCATCTAAAAAGTAATCGGTTGAAGAGTAGTGACTGGAGCCTTTTGCATTGACAGAGCCATACGTTTGAATACGGTTATTCAGACGGCCTTGAATTTCCAAATTACGACCATACCAAGGAGAAAAATCCAACGCATCGCTAATCGAAATAGAAAAACAACACAAAAGGAAAAATGAGAAAACAACTAGTTTTCGCATTTTTAGATATGCTCCCGTGCTGAAAGTTCTCTCTCTGCTTCAATGGCAGCCATACAACCTGATCCGGCAGCTGTAATCGCTTGTCGATACACATGATCTTGCACATCTCCACACGCAAAAACAAGTTCCTTGCTCGTTTGGCAAGTTCCTGGATTCACTTTGATATAGCCGTTGTCATGAAGATCGACTTGATTCTTTAAAAAGGCTGTATTGGGAGTGTGCCCGACAGCAAAAAAAACGCCACCAGCTTCTCGCTTAGTTTCTTGATTCGTTTTTAAATCTTTTAAAATGACATGCCTAACGATATCATCACCCTCAATGCGCTCAATGACACTACTCCAAAGGATTTCAACTTTCGAATGATTTTTTGCGCGCTGTTGCATGATTTTGGAAGCACGCAATTCGTCACGTCTATGCACGATGTACACTTTACTTCCAAATTTTGTCAGATATAAGGCTTCTTCAATCGCAGAATCTCCCCCACCGATCACATACAAGTCCTTATTTCTAAAAATAGGCATTGCTCCATCACATACCGCACAAGCTGTGACGCCCTTTTGCCAAAATTCCCCTTCATTAGCACCGGGAATATCTAAGCGATTGGCGCTAGCACCAGTTGAAATAATGACAGCGTCCGCATGATAAGTCGTTTTTGTTCCACGCACGACGTAAGGATGTTGACTAAAATCAACAGATTCGACGTCTTCACTTAATAAAGTCGTATTAAACCGAAGTGCTTGTTTCCTAAAACTGTCCATTAAAGCAGGGCCTGTAATGCCTTGAGGAAATCCAGGATAATTCTCGACTTCAGTCGTCGTCATCAATTGCCCTCCCGCAACACCAGAATAGAACCCTTCAAATAGAACGGGTTGTAGATTTGCACGGGCAGCATAAATGGCTGCAGTATATCCAGCAGGACCCGAGCCAATGATTACAATTTTTGCTTTGTTCATGATTTCTCCTAGGATTACAGGGAATAGCAATTCATTCCTTATTTATGGTACAAAATCACCTGAATTAAAGAAAGTCAGGAAATCGATGCTTAGCATTGGATTCTTATTTTTTTTGATATGCAATGTAAAAAAAACAACATCGTCCAGAGATTGATTCTGTATATTCTTTTGAATGGCGCTCAAAATTGAAGCAACAGAAAAAGCCATTCCAGGCTGTAAAAGCTAGTCCATTACGCTCAAGGTTTCTTTTTAAACCGAAGAGTTATTACTACAACTAGTTTACCACAAATGTATTCTATAAATCTATTATTAAATACTTTAAGTAACTATCTCGCTAAATGAATCGATCTTAACATTGGATTTTCATATGTTTTTTTTCGCTCTTCTAAATTTTTTATCTGATTTCCCATATACTTCTGGATTTTTTCGTTTATTTCATTGGATGTTCGAAAGCCATATCCCCAAAAAAAGTTTTGCAAACGAGAGAAAATGCGTTTAATCGCTTGGGGATGTGTCGAATTTTGATCTATTTTTTGATTTTTTTGACGTGCAATGTAAGCTGCAATGTCCCGAAACAAGATCGCATCTTCCAGGGATAGATTTCGCATATTTTTCTGAATCGTACTTAAAATTGCTGCAGCAGAAATTTTTTTTTCACTTTTCAGAAGAGGCGGCTCTCCAACCGGCAAAACTTTTTCACCATTGCGCTGATAAACAATCGTGCCATGAGATGAGAAATTATCTGGATTTTGAAAAGCTTGTCGCACTGCACTTAGGGGCATTTTGGACTCCAAACTTTAAATATCTTAAGTCATTATTTTGTGATGATAGTATCAAAATGACCTCAATATTACCATTTCAAAAACTTAAAACGAGAATCAGTCAACCGGATGCAGTCCTTCTCAGCCAAACAAAATGTTTTTTTACCTGGTTTTGGGCAAGCAATTTTCAATCATATTTAGAATCATTTTTTATTCTGAACATAAAAAGTTTTTGTTTTTAATAAACAACACACTAAAAACATATAAATATAATAACTAAACACGCAAACACATAAAATTATTTTTCTTAAAAAGAAATATCTCTTGACTTTGTGTAAATAATCCATAACAATTATCAAAAATATAACTTTCAAAGTTGGTGTCTTTTTTCCTTCAAATGCAAAAAAATGCACCCTTTAAGCTTTGAAAAATTAAGATACCAATACTCTAACGTGAAATTTTATGGACTTATACGCTTTATCCGCCTTTCTTACCTACTTCGTCATTCTTGCTGCAATCGGTGTGGTCGCACACCAAAGGCTGCGAACCTCTGCTGACTTTATTTTAGGCAATCGCTCTTTAAACTTTTGGTTAACCGCCTTATCTGCACATGCCAGTGATATGAGTGCGTGGCTTTTTATGGCACTGCCCGCGGCCATTATGCTTGGCGGTTTATCTCAATCCTGGATTGCATTTGGACTTTTACTTGGAATGTTTTTAAATTGGCAGTATATCGCCAAAAAATTACGCCAAGAAACGGAAAAATATAATAGCTTTACGTTATCGAGTTACTTTGAAAGTCGCTTTAATGATCGCAGTGGAATTATCCGTCTTCTCACAGCCTCTATGGCTTTGATCTTCCTGACATGCTATTTATCGGCAGGAATGATCGCTATGGGCCGTTTATTTGAATCCGTTTTTGGAATTGATTATTACGTTGGCTTGACCATTGCGATGTTCGTGGTTGTCTTTTATACATCCTTTGGTGGCTTTACAACCATTGCATGGATTGATCTTTTTCAAGCTTTATTCTTGCTCTTCATCATCGTACTTGTTCCGATCATGGCATATTTACAATTACCGAATGGACTAGAAACGATCGCTCAGGCAGCAGCTGCTCAAGATATTCATTTAGGTTTCTTTCATAAAAATTCGACGGAATCTTATTTCAGCATTATTTTTCTCGTTTTAGGCTGGGGATTAGGATACTTTGGAATGCCTCATATCTTAACTAAATTTATGGGAATTAGAAATCCTGAAGAAATCAATAAATCCAAATATTTAGGAATGTCTTGGCAAATTATCGCCCTGGCCGGTTCTGTTGCAATTGGATTTATCGCCATCGGCTTTTTTAATGATCCATTAGACAATTCTGAGCTTGTGTTTATTGACATTGTGCAAAGCTTATTTAATCCATTTACAGCCTCTTTTATTATCTGCGCCATCCTAGCGGCTAATATGTCCACAATGGACTCTCAAATCTTGGTTTGTGGTTCAATTCTGAGTGAAGATCTCTATAAGCACATGTTCCGTTCACACGCATCTTCGAAAGAACTGTTACTTGTTTCAAGAATAGGAGTCGTCGTCATTTCTCTTATTTCTTTGAGCATTGCATTTAGCAATAACTCATCGATTCTCGACACAGTATTATATGCATGGTCTGGATTAGGATGCTCTTTTGGGCCGCTTGTTTTAGCCGCATTGTATTCGAAGCATGCGAATAGACAGGGAGCTATTGCAGGAATCATATTTGGAGGTGTCACGGCAGGAACATGGCCTTTAATCAATCGCCATTTATTTGAGCTCCCTGTTCCTCCCATGGTCCCAGGATTCGCCGCCAGCTTACTAAGCATCGCACTCTTTTCGTACCTGACAGCAAAACCTGCTCTTACAGAAGTGAATGAAAAGCCTTAAGATAAAAGTAATCCGATTCCTTGGAGCGTGCCAAAAAGCAAATGCAGCAAAGCTCCTCGGGCTAAAAATCCATTATAGACAGAACTAGGTTCTGTCTTCCAGACATCCTGAATAAGACGGGCGGCCAATGGCAACAGAATCAAAGGCAAAATCGCTGCCACGTAAAATCCTGCAATTACCCACCCAAGATTCAAAATAAACGGACAAAAAACCAAAAAAATAATCTCTTTTCGGACGAATGCTTTTCCAAATCGAACAGCTAATGTCCGTTTATTGACTTTGGCATCACCCACAACATCTCGCAAGTTGTTGATCGCAATCATCACCGTAGAATGGAATCCGACTTGAGTTCCGGCAAGCAAAGCTAGCACACTTAAATACCCAGTTTGCAGATAAAAGGCAGCACAAGTTCCCACCCATCCAAAGAAGATGACCACAAACAAATCCCCCAATCCTGTATAAGCCAAAGGAAATGGACCTCCCGTGTACAAATAACCACAAATGGCTGAAACCATCAGTGTTAGCAAAAGGATAGAGCCTCCTTTTAAAACCAAAGGGATCCCCACAAGAAGAGCTAAAAAAAAGCTCAATAATCCCGCCCATAAAATTTGTTGAGAGGTTAATAACCCCAATTGTGTGACCCGCACAGGACCTAAACGAGTTTCATTATCTGCACCCTTTTGAAAATCTAACGCATCATTTACGAGATTTGTTCCTGTTTGAATAAAAATTGCAGATAGAAGGGCAAAAAAAGCGATCCACCCATCAAAAGATTTTGTCACCCCTACAGCTAAAGATGTGCCAACAAACATCGGAACAAAGGATGCCACCAAGGTTTTAGGACGTGCCGTCAAAATCCAAGGACGCATCTGTTCCAGTTGCGCAGCCAAATTTTTACTAGACATAAGAAATATTCCTCAATTTGCAGGGCATAGACAAGCTATGCCCTATCGATAGGTTAAGGGAGACGTGTAAATTGTGAAAAGTCAGGTTTTCTTTTCTCTAGAAAAGCATTTTTGCCTTCTTGAGCTTCTTCACTCATGTAATAGAGCAACGTCGCATTCCCAGCAAGCTCTTGTAAACCAATTTGACCATCGCAATCTGCATTGAAAGCACTCTTTAAGCAACGCAAAGCTAAAGGTGAATGCTGAAGAATTTCTCGACACCACTCCACTGTAACCTCTTCCAATTCTTCATAAGGAACGACATGATTCACCAATCCCATATCTAAGGCTTCTTGTGCATCATACTGACGGCACAGATACCAAATTTCACGCGCTTTTTTTTGTCCAACAATTCGTGCCAGATAGCTACTTCCAAGACCTCCGTCAAATGATCCTACTTTCGGACCGACTTGTCCAAATTTGGCATTATCTGCAGCAATCGTTAAATCACATACCACATGTAAAACATGTCCCCCCCCAATAGCATAACCCGCTACCATTGCAATGACCGGTTTTGGTATTGAGCGGATTTGCTTTTGTAAATCGAGCACGTTTAAGCGAGATACTCCATCATTGCCCACATATCCTTCGCTTCCACGAATTTTTTGGTCGCCGCCCGAGCAAAATGCATCTTTACCTTCACCCGTCAGAATGATGACTCCAATATCGGGATGATTACGGCAGCATTCAAAAGCCTCTTGCATCTCCATGATGGTCTCTGGACGAAAGGCATTTCTAACATGTGGACGGTTGATGGTTATTTTTCCAATTCCATCTTCCGTCATTTCAAATTTAATATCTTCATACGTTTTAACTGTTTTCCACAGCATAGTTTCTATTGGCATGATGATCCTTACGTTATAATGTTTTTAAAAAATTGACGACATGTGATTCAAATTCTACAGGCCTTTCCCAGGGAACACGATGGGCAGCCTCAGAAATAGTCAAAACTATCGATTTGGGATGCTTTAAGTTCAGTGTTTGAGCCATGAGCACATATTTAACGTCCATTTCTCCAACAATCCACAATATCGGTATATTCAGGGATTGAATTTGAGCTTTCAAATTGTCCTGATTGCTTAGAGACCAAGTCATCAGAGCATCTACGAGCTGTTCACGAGAAAATGCTTCTTCGTTTCTTCTAAAATGGGAAGGAAAGCCTCCGAAAGCAGACTGAGCATTCCATTTGAGTAGTAAATCTTCCCATTGTCCTACCTTAAAATCTTCGGCCCAACGCAAATCCGCTTCTCTTCGACTCGTTCTTTCATTTTCACTGTGCAAACCTAAATTGCCTGCGACTAAAATAGCTGCCGACCACAGGGTCGGAGATGCTAAGAGAGCATGCATGGCTAAGCGAGAACCCAAAGAGTATCCCAGAAGAACGCGTTCCGAAGTTTGATATTTCTCCCGAATATGCGCATTAAACGATTCTGCCCAACTTTTAAATCCTTTTCCTTTTACGTAAAAAGCGTGATCAAAAAGATTTACTCGGTGCAAGTGGGTTGCTTGCTTTAAAGACTTAAAGGTATCCCAGTCAGAAGGAAGCCCCAAAAAACCGTGCAAAGCATAAAGTGAAATCGTCATGTATTCTCACAGGGTTTCCAGTTTTTTCCAAAATCGAGTTGTCGCATCATGATCTGGACGCAATTCAATCAAGGCATGGCCCTGAGGATCTAATTGAGTGGGAATTTCCTCCCAAAGCATGTAAGGTATATTCCAAAATGAAGCAAAATGTTGGAAAGAAAGTTGATGCCCATTTAAAAAAATATCTTCTTTATACATACGTGAAAAGATTTTACCCCCATGATTATTAATCACAATGATTTGAGCAGAAACATTTTGCAATTGATGTAAAATCCAAGGACCCGCCAAATCGTACAACGTGGTCAAGTCTCCTAGCAAAGCAAATTGAGGTGTATTTGGGATGCACCATCCCAAAAATGTTGAAATCTGCCCTTCAATTCCGCTTACGCCCCTATTCGCCTCTACACGAATATCACGGTATTCATTGATAGCCGCCATATCCCATTCACGAATAGGCAAACTATTTCCAAGGTACATTCTGGAATGACGCGGCAGTAAGCGAGAAAAAGAGGCAATCATCGCAGGCTCTGCACACGGTTCTTCTGCACACAGGGCTTGAAAAGCCAATTGATATTGCCGATCTGCATCAATCCAATTTCGAGCTGCTCGATCAAAAGAAACTAAGACATCATAGTTTGCGAAAAAAGATTTTAAAGATGTTTGAATATGCACACCACGGTTAAGGCCCGAAAATGGCAATTCACTGATAGAACAAACATGCACATGTTGTTTTTGATCTTCTAGATCACGCCACAATCGAATTGTCGGAATCCCTCCAATGCGCAAAATTCCATCAATTTCATAATCCGCTTTTTCTGCGTATTTCCATAATCTTTCCGTCCGTGTAATACGAAGATGCTGTAACTTGGGATTTTCTCGTAATCCAGAGATTCCTTCTAAGTAGCAAGGGGCCCCCAATTGCACTAGAAAATCGGCGACAACGTCTTGATCTACTGTCTTTAAAGCGCTCACCACAACTAGAGGTTTTTTAGACACCATAAAAAATTGATCTAATAAAGCCCTATTCAAAGGATTTTCAGGTAGGTATGAAGCTTGCAAAAGCTCTTCTTCATAATGACGAAAGTCCACCACCTCAGCTTCTTCGGAAGCTGTTCCACTCGGATCTTCAAAGCAAATATTGACATGTGCCGGTGCCCTTAAATCCCACCTTTTAAGATGGCATCTTTCTCCGTCTGCAAGATCTTCAGAAAATACGGCATAAGGACCATATAGCCCCACTTGTTCAACTGTTTGAGGAGCTCCAGTCCCTCTTAATCGACGTGGCCGGTCAGCTGTAATAGCCAGTAAAGGCAAACCCGAGTAATATCCTTCCATCATAGCTGGTAACAATTCCCCCGCAGCAGTACCTGAAGTTGTAATCACGCCGACAGGACGTCCGGTTTGCTTGCTTCTTCCTAAAGCAAAATACCCGGCAGATCTTTCTTCAAACCATGAGTAAACCTGTACACCAATTGCTTGGTTTAATATTTTGACGAAATCCGCATTTCGAGAACCTGCACAAACACAAAATTCTCGCACCCCTTTTTTAATCGCCTCTTCAAGGACACTTAAAGCTAGAATTTTGCTCATATTCCAAGCATTTCCTTAATTGATTGCATTTTTAAATTGATCTCATTCCATTCGTTACGCATTTGGCTCTCTGCAACCACCCCGCAACCAGCTCCTATCATCATCTGTTCTGCGTTCCATTGAACATTGCGAATGGAAACAAAACAGTTTGCCACGTTTGCGTAAATATACCCTGCTGGAGCCCCAAAGCGGCCCCTTTCCACAGTTGTTTTGTAATTTTTTATCCACTCTAAGCTTTCGTTTTTTGGAAAACCACCCAAGGCAGGAGTAGGATGCAGTCTGCGCACAATTTTCTCAAAATCTTCTGAAACATCCAATTCAACTTCGATCGGAGTGATTAAATGCGATAAAAAAGGCAGGTGTAAAGCTTTTAATTCTCCAATATGAATCTTTCCTAGAGAAGACAAAGATTCAACAATCCCTTGGACAACAACATCATGTTCATGCAATTCCTTGCAATCAAATAAGTTATCTATATCTGAACGCCCTCTTGTACCCGCACAAGCATGCGTATAAAGCATATTTTTTTCTTGTCGCTGCATTTTGAATAGGACCTCAGGCGTTGCGCCTAAAATTCCGGAATGTTGATCCCAAAATCCGTACACATTCACCGGTTGAGCGTGAGAATAGTGCAATAAACGATTCAATGATCTCTGCAACTTTTCACGCGTCATCGTCGAATTTGAGAATTCAAAAGCATAGGGAACAGCCTTTTCCATTTTGCCCTGTTGAAATTTATTTTTTAGATCCTCAAAACCATTCATAAAATAGGTTTGATCCCGATTCTGCCACTCAGAGATAGTCGACTCAATGGGTTCTAAAAACTCTTTCAATTCCTCATAGGATCTCTCCTCCCAATAGGCATGCTTAAACCAGGGAGATGCGAGTTCTAAAAAAAAGTCAGGAAAATAAAAACAAGGCGAAGAGGAACAAGGTGAGCTTAGCCAGGTACGCGCCCCATAGCCAAGCAAAAAATTACCATTCTCGTTACTCATGATGGTTCCGTTCTTTAAAAAGGCGTCACATTGATCAAATCCCATTCCACTCTCTCTTCAACACTGTTAATTAGTTTGTCAGATTACATGCGATTCGCTCTTTTTCGCAATTTTTTTGCTCAATTGTGACCCTCATAAATACTTTCAACTTTTCTGATAATTTTTCTTGCCAATCAAGATAACCCTCCTCACTTACACAAGGGCTTTTCTCGAGAATCCGTTCAATTTGCTTACTTAAGGGTTGATCAGGATCATATACATAGGCTAAACCCGCTTCGAAAAGCCGCTGCTTATTTCCTTCTTCACAGAACTTTTGGATATGCATGATAAGCATCGGCAATTGCACTTTGATGAGCTCGGCAACAGTCGCGCCTCCTGGTTTTGAAAGCATCAACGAGCATATATGCATGAGCTCATTTTTTTCGCTTGCAGAAAGATACCCTAAAATGGCATGTCTAGGCAAAAAATTTTCTAATTGAAGCTTACTTTTTAATCCTTCATTTCTCCCGCAAATAAAAAAATATTTTTTCGGAATACCATCTGAAGGTTCATTTTTCAAAAGGTGAAAAATATGCTCCAATATTCCGACTCCGTTGGCACCCATTTCAATCAAAATACCTTTCTCTCCTGTGCTTAAATCCCATTTGTTTTTGATTTGTTCTAAATCTTCAATTTTTTGAAATTCTAGGCGCACAGGGTAGCCAATGACTTCAAAAGTTTTATCGATTTCGTCAAATGAAGATCGCGTCAATTCGGCTATTCTATGGATCGTTGCTGTCCAATCACCTTTGAAATTTCTCTTCTCCATAGACTCAAAAAAAGTCTTAAAAAATCGAGGAGAAAATGAAGGCAGCCAAAACTTGACCCTCTCAGAGTCTATTTTACCTAGATACTTCTGATGAAAAAGACATAGATCGTGATCGCAATACAACATTCTAAAAGGGATATTTAAGGAAAGCAGATTAAAATCATCGGGATAATAATTGCGTGTAGAAATGATTAAATCGGGCTGAAGCTCTCGTAACTTTTTCTTCAAGGCAGCACCTGTTTGATGCGGAATGTATTTCGCCACTTCTTGGCACATCAGACTTTGTTCAAGTAAGCGTGCATCTACATCATTGTACTGCTGCATCAATCTAAAAACCCCATCTGTCGTATACTTTCCCGTGGCAATTTTAATCGGATCGAATGTTTC
Source organism: Parachlamydia acanthamoebae (assembly GCF_000875975.1). Lineage (NCBI taxonomy): Bacteria > Pseudomonadati > Chlamydiota > Chlamydiia > Parachlamydiales > Parachlamydiaceae > Parachlamydia > Parachlamydia acanthamoebae. Next base: position 350,114 of record NZ_BAWW01000008.1, read on the forward strand.
AGCAAACGTTTCATAATCAATCATAACTGCTTCATAAAGATCTGGAAATAGATCCAGATAGCCTCTAACGGCCTGGGCGACCGATAAATTCCCTCCTGTAGAGGTCGTTGTAATAATCGCAATTTTTAAAGGCCTTTTTTTCTCGGAGTATTCCAATGACGGAATTGAAAACGCCTTTAAAAAATTCTGCACACCAATTTTTAGAGAACGATGCAACACAAAATGCTCTTCATCGAGAGCTTTTAATAAAGCTTTTTCACCATAAGGTGTACCTAATTGCTGACAAATCTTCAGCAGAGCACGCTCGAAAGATTCAACGTCGGTTAAAAAAGAAGCTATGTGTGTTTCATAAGCCATATAAATGACATCTGCCCAATCTGCATCCTTTAATTTATAAGACAATTGCTCATGCAGGGAACTTTTAAAAGGAATTTTCTCAAAAACGTTCCCTTCAACATTGATCAAACAGTCATCTTGAATTGTATACAAACTTTGCACATGTTCTAAAACAGACTGCTCTGCAGCTGCAGTGGAAAGATAAAAAAGCATCCATAAACCAAGTTTTTTTTTCATTGTGATATCTCCCCAACGTTTTCCCATTATAGACTACCTTTAATCCAGGTTTAAACAAAACCAACTCTTGCTAAAGATCATTGATCAGTGCTATAATTAATTGAATTTTATACTTTTAGGTCATATGAATTTGCAACTTCATCAACAAATCGATCTTTTTATTCGCTCCCTTGGTTCTTTTGGCGAGGGCGTTGGCTCTTATGAAGGATTAACTTTCTTTGTGGAAGGGGCCTTGCCTGATGAAACGGTGAGCATTCAAATTACTGAATTAAAGAAAAATTATGGTCGAGGGAAATTATTAAAAATCCTTACACCTTCACCTGATCGTGCCACACCTCCTTGCCCAATCTTTCGTCATTGTGGCGGTTGTCAATTGATGCATTTAGGTTACCCTAAACAGCTTGAAATGAAGAGACAAATTGTCCTCAATGCTTTAGAGAGAATTGGCCACCTAAAAAATATTTCCATCGATCCCTGTGTTTCTTCACCACAAGAGTTGGAATATCGCAATAAAATTCAATTGCCAGTCATGATGAAACCTGATGGACTCACAGTCGGACTATATGCACGCAATTCTCATATAATCATCCCCGTCGATCATTGTTTAATCCACTGTGAACAAGGGGAAAATGTTTACCAATCCGTCTTAAAACTTCTAAAACAATCTGATATCGCGCCTTACGACGAACGAACAGGCAAAGGAGTTTTGAGACACTTATTGATTAAAAGTGCTCTTCAAACATCAGAAAGTTTGGTGATCCTTGTGACTTCTCAAGAGAAATGCACATCTCTTCAAGCTTTAGCTCAACAAATCATGCAAGCCTGCCCCGAAGTTAAAGGAGTCATTCAAAACATTAACCGAAAGCGAGACAATGTCATTTTGGGAACAGATTGGCACACTTTAGCAGGGAAGTCTTATATTCGAGAGATGATTTGTGATCATCATTTTCATATCTCTCCTTCCGCCTTTTTTCAAGTCAATCCGGCCCAAGCAGAATCGATTTATCAACATGTGCTATCCCTTGCTGATCTGGATAAAACCAAAACTTTCTTGGATGCCTTTTGCGGCGTTGGAACAATGACCTTAATTGCGGCCGGACAGGCTAAAGAATGTATAGGAATTGAATGTGTTCCACAAGCAATCGAAGATGCGAATGCCAATGCTCAACTTAATCAAATTTCGAATGCCGTTTTTTATTGTGATCATGCTGAGTCTAAAATCCAATCGCTTAAAGATATCGATGTTGTCTTTTTAAATCCGCCAAGGAAAGGATGCGAGGAGTCTTTATTGAACCGTTTAAAGATCGTTAAACCAGAAACCATTCTTTATATGTCTTGTGATCCCGCAACATTGGCTAGGGATCTTAAAATTCTTGTTCAGCACGGCTATCAAATCGAGCAGGTCACGCCTTTTGATATGTTCCCACAAACAGCTCATGTCGAAACTGTTGTAAAATTAACTTTGCATCACTAAACAAGCTTGCGCAATAGCGAATTCTTCTTGTGTATGGATGACTAGAATGCGTGTGGGAGAATGCGCATCTGCCACATCTTGATTTGGAATGCAATTGCGGTTTGCATATTGATCCAAATGGATCCCCAAAAAGCTAAGACCTTTACACGTTTCTTCTCGAACTAAAGCGGCATTTTCTCCTATCCCCGCCGTAAAGATCAACACATCCAAACCCCCAAGAGCAGCAGCAAAAGCTCCTATATAAAATTTTAGATGATAAATAAACATCTCAAAGGCCAGTTTTGCTCGCGGGTTACCCGCTTCCATTTGTTGGATAATCCATTGCATATCTCCACTCTCCCCACTTATCCCCTTCAGTCCTGAGCCATAATTAAGTAAATGGTTAAGAGAATCCACCGAAGTCTTATTGTCACGCAACAAATACAAAAGAATGGCTGGATCAATGGAACCCGTTCGGCTTCCCATCATTAAACCTTCAAGAGGTGTAAAACCCATGGAAGTGGTCAAGCTACGTCCTTGATAGATCGCGGCAGCCGAGCAACCATTGCCCAGATGACAGCAAATCATTTTTTCGGTGGGATATTGATGCAACATTTCGATGGCTTTAGCAGTACAATATTCATAGCTAATTCCGTGAAAGCCATATCGACGAATCCCCTGTTCTCTCCATTCATAAGGACCAGGGTAAGTATAGACCTCTTCACTCATCGTTTGATGAAAAGAGGTGTCAAAAACAGCAATATGCATACTGTCAGGAAAGAGTTTTTGAGCCGTTTCAATTCCTTGTAGGCCAGGGGGATTATGCAAAGGAGCGATCGAACAAAGAGACTTTATCTCGTTTTTGACCTCTTCGGTTATAACAGTCGGCTTCAGAAGTTTTTCCCCTCCATGCACAATGCGATGACCAACTCTGGCAATTTCTGTTGGACTATGTAGAAGAGGTGTCTCCCCTAACCAAAGGCTTTCTAAAAGAGGCTTAAGCCCTTCGTAAAGTGAAGATATCTCAATCAACTCCTCATGTGAGATCCCTTTTTGAGTCATTTTACGAACAAAAATGTTCTCTTTTCTTCTAGCTAATGTTGCATTCCATAATGTATCTAGACGACCGTCTCCTTTTTTAAATAGAGCAGCTTTAATACTACTAGATCCGACATTTAAAACAAGAATGTACATTTTCTCTCACAAAATCTTATTATATCTTTATTAATAAATAACAAATGAATTATTATTTTTAAATATAAATAACTAAAAATAAGAAATTATGTATACACCATATCTAAGTATAAATACTGCATCCTATTATAATAATTCTGAACAAACGAATAGTTATAATAAATTCGACAGAACTTTATATGACATTTTTAAGAAATACGCGTCTCTCCCAGGTCAAGGAGAAATCATTGTATCAGGTTACGTGCTTCCCGATGGCAAAGGGGATTACTTTCACATGCTCTCTATGATCAAGCATTTGCATAAAAAATTCCCTGAACGCCATATTCACTTAATCGCAAACAGCCCTACTGTTCATGAAGGCTTATTGCCTGCACCAAAAATCGACCGGTGCTCTTATCAAATTTCCTATCAAGCTGAACCTTTTCAGGAAGAAACCTTACAAAAAATCCAAAAAGCTGCGCTGTGGATTTCAGGTCCAATCAGTATCCCTTGGGAATTAAATAATCTTGCGACTGTAGAAAAACAAAAAGGGATCAATATCCATGAATATGACGAAGATCCTTCCACGCCTGGACATGCTGGTAGCTATAACCAGTGGAAAAATTCTGTTGTCATGGGTTTAGGTACCGAAAGCCACGGAATATTTACTTGTAATCCAAAAGTTTTTACTTGGGAAATGCTTGAAAATACCCAACTGAAAATGTTGTTATTCGGAAATGCACAACCCAGCCAAGAAGAGATAGAAACATATCTTTCGTTAAATGATCTTTTTTTCTGTTATATGAGCACCTTAAATAAGGCCGTAAAATTTATTCTCGATGCGGTTGCATTTACTAAGCTTCAAGAGAAACAAAAATCCATTGACATCTGCTTTCCATGCAAAGGTCATTTGCATAACATTGCCAACTTTCTAGAAAATGAGAAAGCAAATCTTGTCAGACAAAATGTTGGTTGCATTAAAGTCATTGCCTATAAAGGAGATCAGATCAAAGAGACATCGATCCCCATCAAAGATAATGGACTTCAAATCAGAATCATTGACGTTGGAGCTTTGACTAATAAAGACTTTAAAATTTTAACACAACTAAGTGCGCCTTTAATTGGTTGCACCGGAGATAATTCTCTAGCAACCGCTCTTTCTTATGGAAAAATTCCGTTTTATGAGACAAATCCCCACAAAGCGCGTTTAGCCGCTAATTTACTTCGGCTCGTAGAAGAAAAACTGGGCGAGGATTCCGAACTTTATGAATACCTTTCAACCAAATTTAATGCGTTTAATGCATTTGCACAATTCCCTGAATTTTCTTCTAAAATCATTGAAGAAGCAAAAGAATTAGGTTGTTATATTCGAGAAAATCGTTCATTTAATTCCACCATTCAAGGAATTGCTAATTATCATTTATATCGTTTGCAGTATCCTCATTTTGCTGCAAGAATCGATGAGATTCGCAACCAATTTGTTCGGGAAGAGATGACTCTCGATGAGGCGCAGGAACAAGTAAAAAAAATAGTTGAAGACAAGGCAAATGAACTTAAATAAAAAAATCTTGTCATATCATTTTAGGCGAATGGGTGGCATGTAGAGCGCTCATAGGAAACATCTTGATTTCTCTCATCAAGTTATGGCAAACTTGTTGTTTCTTGGAAGAGTGGCAGAGTGGCCGATTGCGTCTGTTTCGAAAACAGATGTACTAGCGATAGTACCGGGGGTTCAAATCCCTCCTCTTCCGATCCGTTGCCATTTAAAGCTCATAACGCTTCCAATTTATTTCCAACAAATCGAATCAAATGATTAACACCTTTTGCTTGGTCTTTGTATGTTTGCCCAAGGTTGTCTAAAAGACCGATTTGGAAATTTCGAGTTAATTGTCTTGCCGATTCAATACTCAAATACCTTTTCGTGACCTTATCCATCTGAAAGAAGTCTTCTTCCAAAAGCTTACCCGTTTTGTATTCTGGATCATTAACCGAATTGGTTAAAAAAGCAAAAACTCCCCCGGGCTTTAATATGCGCTCTATCTCGCTTAGAATAGCTAAAGTCGTTTTTAGATCAAAGTAGTGTAAAGACAAATGGGCATAAACCACATCGTAAGAGCTGGATTGAAACGGTAATTTCTCTTTCAAATCGAGCTGCATAATCTTGATTTTTTTTCTTATTTCTGCGAATAGATTCGCTAAATTGATAGAGAGAGAAGTTATTTCAATATCCGTACTGGTTACTTCATAGCCTTCGTTAGCAAAATAAAAGCTATCTTGTCCATGCCCCGCACCCAATTCAAGTAGACGTCCTTCTTTCGGAAAGTATTGAATGGCTGTTTCTGCAAATAGGGAGGGCTTTTCAATCCAATCTTGTTCTTGGTAATTAGAATGCAATTCTTTCCACACGTTATTCATAAGGTCCTTCTAGAGAGTTGTCATAATCATATAGGAGTTAGAATTCGTGATCAAAAAATATTCATCAACATTTTTATTTTAGCTGAGGGGTAAATTCAGCAAGATTATATACCCCCAATTGTTGTTCAATCTTCGCGACCTGATCTACGATGCCTTCAAAGCCCTCGGATCCGAATAGCTCATGCTCTTTATCTTCAAATTTATCTCCTAGTTTCATGTATTCTTCTTTTGATAAGAGCTTCTGAAAAGCAGGAAATAAAATAGTATCTTCACGTGCTTCGTGAGGGCGAAACATTCTCACATATAAACGTAGATAATCGGCTAAGATCATTTTTTGGATTTCATCCTTTAAATCAGCTTCTGAAGTATGTGAAAGAATGTAATCGGTCAGCTGTCTTCCAACTTGATGCTGATCTTTTAGAACCCTGACTAATTCTATGTGTTGATTTGCTTTTACAAATTGAGGAAAAACATACTCTTCTTCCAGCTTCTCATGGTAATCCTCTAAAAAATCCCTCACGATTTTTGCAGTTTTTGCCAGAATTTGTACAGGGAAGGCCTCATGATTATCGATGCGCCGCGCGATTTCTTGGTAGATTAATAAAAGTCGGTTCAAAACACCATGTTCTCTCATTAAATCTTCATTTGGAGAGATCTCTTCACTGGTCAATGTTTCTTTTTGTTCACCAATTGAGTCAGCAAAAAGAAGGGTTGAACTAAACACTAAAATGCCTATGAACGCTGATAAAATTTTCATCTCACACCTCTGATTATTTAGAATAATTATCTAAAGAACCAAGAATAAGGTGTCAATAAGGTTATAAATAGTTTTTTATCTCTTTTCTCATCGCATAAAATTTTCTGCTCTCTCAATCCAATTTAAAAGGATTGAAAAAAAAATCTGTAACATTTACAACCCTAGCACAAGACAAATGAATTTATTGTTATTTTTGAAATTTATGATAGTGAAACTTGTGATCGGAAGAATGAAGAGGATTTCTTTATGCATTTATCTCGGCGATTTAAGCTAAATAAACCATTTGTGACTTATCAAATTTTAGCTGAAGAAATTGTGATCGTTCATCTTGAAACAGGTACATATTATAGTCTCGATTATGTGGGAACTTTTATATGGAATGGACTCATGAACGGATATCCTACCCAACAGATTCTGGAAGATATCTATACCCATTACGAAGAGGTTCCCGAGACGACTGAGAAAGAAATTATTGCATTCGTCCTGCAACTTCAGGAGGAAAAACTCATTGTTCAGCAAAAAGAAATTGAACTCACATTTAACTTCTACCACCCCTACTCTCAACCACTATCTATCAAAAGCCCATTTGTATCACCATGCCTGAACAAATACACAGAAATGCAAGAACTTTTGCTTCTCGACCCTCTTTTTGAAAGCGAAGCTCAAACAATGCTGAATTTGGCATTTTCATCTTTTTAAGTCGCTTTTGGTTGGCATAAACTTGGAACAGCGGGTGAAAAAGGAGCCGCACTTAAAACAACCTTTTTGGGAGAGGAAAAAGGGAATGTTGAGATGGTGTAATTTCCATAACTAGGAACTGTTCTGCCGCTGCTATAAAGTTTAGTTTCTCCTGATTCATCTAAAATGCATACATTGATATATAAATCTTCCCCACAGCCATTAAAGAAACGGATCGATTGTTGACTATTGAGTTGCTGTCCAGCGTCATAGCTGCGTATGCACGTGGAGTAATCGGGGAGATAGCTTTTAGAATCAGAGTCTAATGGGAAATAAATGATAAAAAGACTAAAAAAGCATAAAAATGACAAAAAATTTGAGGAGAAATGAGACATGTAGCCCTCCTTTCTTCAGTAAGAAATACTTCCTATCTGTTTTATTATAAAATGAACGTTTTTTTAAAGAAATATTAGAAAAATTAGGCCAACAGGATAAATTCCATGAGTATTCCAAATCGACCGCTCGACTCTTCAGAAATTTTCATTTACACAGGACCAGGAATAGATAGAGATTGCTCTCAAAATCTATACGATGAGTTTGAATCTGTTGTTGAGTCTCAATATCAAGTAAAAACTCTGGAACATATAACACATTTGCCTTGGTCAAACCGCAATCATAGCACCCTTGTGTTTCCGGGGGGAACACTAACTAAAATTCAACAGGGTTTAACACCGGAAAATGTTCGACGCATCCAACAATTTGTCACGGATGGAAAATACTTTGGATCATGCGCTGGCGCTGGAATAGCGGGGACAAAATTTTTTCTGCACACTGAATTAAAAATGCCTCTTCATATTGACTTTGAAATCCCTTCGAATAAACTCTTCGGTTTTTTTGAAGGAAACTGTTTTGGCCCTCTCTTTAATCAACCGAACCACGATCCTGCCTCCCCTCTTCAATACCGCGCGGCTTTAGTTAGATGGATCGGATCAGAAAATTCACACATAAAAAATCCTTTTTCTATTTTTTCCAATCACGCCATCGGTTTTCAAATGCCTTTTAACACTCAACATGCAAAAGTCATGCTTGAGTATGAGCACAAAGTCCCAGCAGCACTTGTCTGTAAATTTGGTGAAAGATGGAATGTGGCGCTTATCGGAAATCATCCAGAAATTCGAGGAGAACATGTCGAAGAAGAGTATAAGAAATTTAAGCAAGAAACTGATCAAATCCTTCTGAATGAGCACTTGCCTGCAGACATGCAAAAAAAACTAGATGATTGGGAATCCGAAGAAATGGAAAAAACCATAGAAATATTTAAAGCGCATGAGAATGAGCAAAAATTTGTTTTTAAATCGCTTTTGAGAGAGCTCCATGTTCAGGTACGTGACTAATCATGCACATGCGAGGCACAACGAAATCCTGTAGAGGGACAGCAAGTATCTGCTGATAACGGCGCAGCTGGGCTTCCTGCACACACACGCACAATGTCATATTTTCTCGCAGAATGATGTTTTGCATGGACAACGGCAAGCTTTTTTTCTTGATTTTCGAATCCCCGCGTATAGGCCGTTGACGTCCATTCCTTGATTGAATCATCCTCGGAAAGATTTAGCATGTGATTGCGTGCAGCGCGCATCCACTCTGCTTCCGAAGGCAATCGTTTTCCTACCCAAACCGCATAAACTAATGCGTCTTTGTAAGACACATTCACAACAGGCTCATGCTCTTTCCCTACAGGGATTTCACCATCCTCCCAGTGAGAAGGAGCGGGGTAATTTGTCGCCTCCATAAACTTTTTATATTCTTTATTCGTCACGCGATCCCGATCAATGTAATAGTCGGGGGCTTGATGAATCCGTGCAGAAACAAAGACCATCGCTTCTTTTTCTACGGGACGAGCTTTTTCAACGTGAACATTTACCCCGCTATGCACTTGCTTGCCTGTTGCTGGAGATTTGAATTCAGAAAATTCCGCTGTATGAGTTAACGCCTCTTCAAATTCTTCAGCAGATAAAAAGGTATCAAAAATATCAGGATCAGCTGCTAACTCTTCGAGATCATTATTCTCAAAGTAGTTAGGTTGTTGAATATCGGGATTGATCTCTAAATTTCTCACAAGGGGATCTCCAAATGAAGTGTGAGTTGTACTTTTAACAGGATTAAATGCTATGGGCTGATAATTTTCGGGGAACGAAACTTTCCAAGTGGATTGATTTGATTTAGACACAAATTCAATGTCAGAATCTGCCGCTTCGCCAGCTTCTAATTTAGATTCATCAATATCAAAGGCTTCTGCAGTGATATTAACACCTATTCCGTTATCTTCTTCCAAAAGCATATCGTCTCGTTGCTTACTTTTGGAGTCATCACCTAGAAAAATAAAAGCAATTTCAGGAGGCTCATTCTTTTCAGGTTCTGTTTTAGCGACTTTTTCTTCCGCGTGTTGCACTTTTTGCAAGGAAGGCTGTACATTGATTTGAACGCCTGGAAGCCGATTTGTTAAAAGATCAAAATCAGCCTCTTTGTTTTCTCCGATAGGTTGACTGACCTTTAATGAATCAATTTCATTCCAAGGAAGTCGGATAAGCCGCGAGGTGTTTCCTAATTTTGCGACGAATACAGGCTCCTTGACAGAGGAATAGGGTAGCTCTTTTTGTTCTCCTGTTGCATCTGACAGTGTTCCGTGCAATTTGCCGTCGAAATAGAGACTTTCAATGACATCCGATTTTAGAGTCATTTCTCCCTGCTCGTTTGTGACAGAGATCGGATGATTCCCTAACGCGACTGTTAACACATCCCCATTTTGTAGCTTCAGACAATAAAGCTTTTCTTTGGGTTTTTTTGGATCTCGTTTTTGATCTTTGAAGACAACCCAATGCACTTTGTAAGGAAAAATCACTTTTTGTGGCTCGTGATCGGGAGATAAAATAAAATAATCTTTAGAAACCTCTCCCTTAAAGTGTAAGCCTTCTTGTGTCACAAGTTCCATTTTGGTTTGCCCTTGATCTTGCAAAAAGACGAGCGCCACAACATCTGAAGGAGCAAAGCTAATGGTTCCAAAGGGATAGCTCAATTTGGGGATTTTTTCAATGGTCCCGGATACGTGTGTACCATCCAGCAAAACAATCTGATCGACATCTGACGTGAGCTTTTGAATATCGGTCCATTCTTTTGCAGAAAAATGGGCGTTTGTTTGCAAAGGCATCCCTCCATCTAAATTCATGGCGACGCTGGCAACCAAACAAGCGGTTATCATCATTTTTTGCATATTATGTTCCTTCTATCACGTCTAGTTATTGAGCTGGGTTATCCATCAAAAAATGTTTCAAAAATTCTTTTACAAGAACTGCTCGCAAAGTGCAATCCAAAAAATCAAAAAAAACAAAATTTTTGCTTTTTTGCGAGTAAAATATTCTCTATATCCATAAAATAGGTTGAAATTTTTTCACAGTACTTGCTGATTTATCTCATCTCGATTAAAATCGATAGTGGAATTTTGGGTTTTTACCAAAATCTTTAAATTAAATAAAATTATCAATCTATTCCCACGTATAAAAAATAAAGTGAATAATCGCCAAATCATTTTAAAAAAAGTTAAGGTCCATAACCTTAAATCTATCGATCTGACCATCAATCCAAACCAACTGGTTGTCTTAACCGGAGTTTCTGGATCAGGTAAGTCATCTTTAGCTTTTGACACTTTGTATGTGGAAGGACAACGCCGCTACATCGAATCGCTTTCCACCTTCGCGAGACGACAGCTTGGCGATATGGCAAAGCCAGATCTGGAACATGCGTCAGGAATTTCTCCAACAATCTCCATTGAGCAAAAAACAGCCGGACGCAATCCCCGTTCTACCGTTGGCACTATGACCGAGGTCTATGATTACTTAAGAGTCCTTTATGCCCGCATTGGCGTTCCTCATTGCCCTGTCAGTGGAGAAATTGTTTCCCCTCAGAGTAAAGAGCGAATCATCAAAACCATTCAAACCATGCCCGAAGGGTCTAAGTTGCTTATTCTCGCCCCTTTTGCTCGTGGGAAAAAAGCGGAATTTAAAGAAGATTTCCAAGATTTATTACGCAAAGGCTTTATGCGCGTGAGAGTAGATGGACAAATCGTGAGTTTGGAAGACTCCATTACCCTAGATGGTTCCGTCGCCCACGACATCGATATCGTCGTCGATCGTATTGAAGTTAAGCCCGATAATCACTCTCGTATTGCAGAATCTGTGACGCATGCTCTTAACCTGAGTCAAGGGGAATGTATTGCCCTAACAGCAAATGGTGAAGATGAGCAATTTTTTTCAATGCACGCCTTCTCTCCAAAATCAGGCCTTTCCTATCATTCACTTGAACCTCACGATTTCTCTTTCAATAGTCCCGCAGGGATGTGCCCAAGATGCAGTGGACTCGGCACGGTCGTTGAATACGATTTAGATTTGATTATTGATCCAACTTTAAGCATCGCCGAGGACTGCTGTTCGATCGGAAGCTCCTATCAGACCGTCAAGTATGGCAATATTTATGACAATCTGGCTGATCAGTTTGGATTCAGCGTGCATACGCCTTGGAATAAATTAAGCGAACGTGCCAAAAAAGTTTTTTTATACGGGACTGAAAAAAAGTGGACTAAAATGCAATTTGTCCACCCTGTCACTGGCTATACTTGGATTGACCGTGTCCAATGGAGAGGCGTTCTACACGAAGCCCATACTCGCTATACAGAAGCAAAAAGTGATACCTATCAAAAGAAGATGCAAAAACTCATGCATCAACAAGTTTGTCCGGAGTGTCACGGAGAACGCTTAAAGCCTTATCCTGCAGCGACTGAACTCAATGGTAAAAGAATCTCTGCGCTCTCTGCTATGACAATTGCACAATGCGTCCAATTTTTTGCTAATCTCAAGCTTTCCAAACAAGAAAACTTAATTGCGAGTGAATTGCTTAAAGAGATCCAAGAGAGACTCCATTTTTTAATGGAAGTCGGTCTACATTATTTGGCTTTAGATCGAACGGCCCCCACCCTTTCCGGAGGAGAGGCTCAACGTGTTAGACTTGCTTCTCAAATTGGATGTGGATTACTTGGAATTACCTACATTTTAGATGAACCTTCGATTGGATTGCATCCCCGCGACAATAAAAAATTAATTGCGACCCTCAAACATCTGCGAGATATGGGTAACACGGTGATCGTTGTGGAGCATGACGAAGAAACCATTTGGGAAGCTGATCATATTCTAGATTTTGGACCTGGCCCTGGCGTATTAGGGGGCGAAATAGTTGTCGATGGCGATTTAACCGACCTTTTAACGAATCCCGTTTCCTTAACAGGCGCCTATCTTTCTGGTCGTAAACAAATTTTCATTCCTAAAAAAAGGCGTAAACCACAAAAAGAGTCACTTGAAATTCAAGGAGCAACACACCACAATTTAAAAAATATCGATGTCAAAATTCCTCTGGGCGTTTTCATCGCAGTCACCGGTGTTTCTGGATCTGGAAAATCCTCTCTCATTACAGACATTCTTTATCCAGCCCTCTCGAATCATTTGCACGGAGGCGACCATCGTGTCGGTGCGCACAAAGGGATTCAAGGCATAGAGGCAATTGATAAAGTCATCGCAATTGATCAATCCCCTATTGGACGTAATCCACGCTCAAATCCTGCGACCTATATTAAAGTGTTCGATGAAATTCGGGATCTTTTTAGCATGCTGCCTGAAAGTCAGGCGCGCGGATATAAACCGGGTCGTTTTAGCTTTAATGTGCGAGAAGGCTCCTGTTTGAACTGTGGTGGAATGGGCCTTCTCAAAGTGGACATGGATTTCCTTGATGATGCCTGGGTCGAGTGTGAACAATGCAAAGGAAAGCGATTTGACCACGAAACATTATCTGTTTTCTACAAGGGAAAAAACATCTACGACATCCTAGAGATGGACGTGTCTCAAGCTCTCGCTTTTTTTACAAACATTCCTTCGATCAAACACAAGCTAGAAATGCTGCAAAAAGTGGGAATGGAATACATTAAACTTGGCCAATCCTCTACAACCTTATCGGGCGGTGAAGCTCAGCGCATTAAATTGGCCAAAGAACTTGTACGTCCATCTACCGGAAAAACACTTTATATCTTCGACGAACCTACAACAGGGCTTCATTTTCATGATATCAAACACTTACTCGAAGTTTTACATGAGCTTGTCGAACGTGAAAATACTGTTTTAGTGATTGAACATAATACAGATGTGATTAAGACGGCAGATTGGATCATCGATATCGGCCCCGAAGGTGGTGAAGAAGGAGGTCGCGTTGTTGCGACAGGAGCGCCTGAAAAAATTGCGAAGCAAGAAACACCCACAGGAACAGCCATTCGCACAGCCCTTGAGCATTGCTTTGAAAAAAAGGCCCAGGAAGTCTTAGCAAACAAGCAAAAAAAGAAAAAGCAAAAGAAGCTGACTCCTTCAAAACAGGCTATCCAATCCATCACAGTAGAAGGAGCGGAACAAAACAACTTAAAGTTGGTGAATGTCACTATTCCAAGGGAAAAACTTACCGTTTGCACAGGCCCTTCAGGCTCCGGAAAAAGCTCACTGGCTTTTGATACCATTTACGCGGAAGGACAAAGAAGGTACATTGAATCTCTTTCTCCTTATGCACGCCAATTTGTCAAGCAAATGCCTAAGCCTAAAGTACAACATGTCGAAGGCCTTTCTCCTGCGATTGCGATCGAACAAAAATCGCACGCTGGAAATCCTCGTAGTACAGTCGGAACCATGACTGAAATTTATGACTATCTCCGCGTCCTCTTTGCCCGTCTAGGGATTCCTCATTGTCCAGAAACTGGTGAAGTCATCAAAGCGATTAGTAAAGATCATGTGGCTGATCGAATTTTGAATTACCCTTTGGATGAAAAAATTCAAATTTTGGCTCCCATTGAAATCCGTAAAAATGAAAAATTTGCGGAAGTGATCACACGCTTAAATAGGCAGGGATTTGTCCGCATTCGTTTGAATGGGGAGTTTTATGAATTAGACGCTGAACCTGAATCCATTCCCTTTGATCGAAAGCGCAAAAACGAGCTTTTTCTTGTCATTGACCGTCTCAAAGTTTCACCAACGATTCGACAACGCCTTTTAGAAGCCATTGAAAATGCCTCCGAAAAAGGCAGTGGAAAATTAGTCGTCATGCATGAAAAGGGCGATGAACTTTTCAACCTGTCTTTTGCTGTTGAAAAAACGGGCAAATCTTATCCTGAAATTACACCCCATACATTTGCTTTTAACACACCTGAGGGAATGTGTTTAGATTGCCAGGGCTTAGGCTATCAATATGGAGCGAATTTAGCTCAAAAAAATGAAGTGATGGATCGTTCTATTGAAGGACTCATGTATTGGTTATGGGGTGAGAACACCACCCATTCTACCTTGAACTTTCTAGATAAATTTTTATCTGAAGAACAGATTGATCCCTATTGCCCCCTTAATCAACTTCCAGCTGAACAATTACAACTTTTAATGAATGGATCCGAAAAGCTTTATACATTGATGCGTAAAGGAACTCCCCCATTGACTTTCCGCTGGGCAGGGATTGATCACGTGCTTTCAAAAATTGGGAAACACGGAAAAGGTGAGCTTAAGAGTGGCGTACTTCCTCTCCTTGATGAATATGAATGTCCTTCCTGCGGAGGGTCTCGCGTTAATCCTCTCGCACGGCATGTCACCATCAACAACCTGAATATTCACCAAGTTTGCCAACAACCAATCGAACAAACATTCCAATTCATCGATAAACTTGTTCTTAAACAAGAAGAATTTAAGCTTTTGGACGAAGTTAAAACCCAGCTGTTAAATCGCTTACGTTTTCTCTGCCAAGTCGGTTTACATTATCTCGCATTAGAAAGACGCGCACCCACACTTAGCGGTGGAGAAGCTCAAAGGATTCGTCTAGCTCGACAGCTAGGTAGCGGCTTAACGGGCGTCTTGTACGTGTTGGATGAGCCAACAATCGGTTTACACCCTCGAGACAGCGATCGCCTGAATCAGGCATTGCAAGATCTCAAAAATTTAGGAAATACCATGCTGATGGTGGAACATGATCCTCGCTCTATCCAAAAAGCGGACTACATTCTCGATTTTGGACCTCAATCTGGAGAGCACGGCGGCCATATCACTGCACGTGGAACTTATCAGGAAATTCTACATAACCCGCAATCTTTGACAGGCGCTTATTTATCAGGAGCTAAAAGTATTCCGATTCCTAAAAAGCGGAGAAAAGCTGTCTTGAAAGACGGTATTGCAATCGAAAAAGCGACGCTACATAATTTAAAAAATCTTTCATTGAAAATCCCTAAAGGCGTGTTTACCTGTTTAACTGGAGTTTCTGGATCAGGAAAGTCCACCTTATTAGGACAAATTCTCGTTCCAGCTTTCGAAAAAGGACTTTTAAAAACAGACACTGTCGAACTTCCAGGGGCTAAAGTATCGGGAATCGAAAATTTTGATAAAATGATTTCGATCGATCAAAATCCCATTGGTCATACAGTACGCTCAGATGTCTGTACGTATGTAGATGTATTAACGCGCATTCGGGAATTTTTTGCTTCGATTCCTTTGGCTAGATCTAAAGGATTGCAGCCTAAGCACTTCAGCTACAATCATCGCAAAGGAATGTGCACAGCTTGCTGGGGTCTAGGCTACCGACGCGTCGAAATGCATTTTCTTCCAGCAGTTCAGGTCATATGCGATGAATGTAAAGGACTTAGATTAAACCCGATAAGCTTAGAAATTGCTTATAATGGGAAAAATTTGGGCCAATATCTACAAATGACAGTAGACGAAGCCCGTGTTGCCTTTGAAAACCACCCTCGAATTGTCCGCATTTTAGACACCCTTATCTCTGTGGGGTTAGGCTACCTGCAATTAGGGCAAGAAATGGTCACGTTATCCGGCGGAGAGGCTCAGCGCATTAAATTAAGCCGCGAGCTCGCCAAACGCTCCACTGGCAAAACTTTATATTTGCTAGATGAGCCCACTACGGGACTTCATAGTGACGATATCGATAAATTACTTAAAGTCTTACACAAACTTGTCGACAAAGGTAATACTTTGGTTGTTATCGAGCACCACTTGGATTTTATCAAGAATAGTGACTACATCATCGATCTTGGGCCTGAAGCAGGAGAAAAAGGTGGCGAAATTGTGGGAGTTGGTACTCCTGAAAAAATTGCCACACATCCAACTTCTTGGACGGGCTTTTATTTACGAGATACATTAAATTAATATCCCCTTCATTTGATCTTTACAATTACAGTTCATTATTAGCATATAGAATAAACACCTCAAAATAAAAATCTATTTATCGAAATAGACATCGTTCCATTTTATTAAGGAAATTTTTATAATGAAGAGTAAGGCAATTATTAATTTAATAAAATAAGGCATTTTATGACTTACAATAATAATATCAATGTATTGCAAGCAAAATCCTTTGGTAAAGATCTTATTGCCATAGAAAAAGATGGCAATACTTTAAAATCAGTTGGTTTTCTCGGAAGATTTATTAGAAGATTGAAGAAAATGATAGGAAAAAATTCCTACGAAGACTGCAAAATTACAAAAATTGCTTCTACAATGAAAAACATGGTAGACGAGCACCCTAGTGATGAGGTAGGAAAGAAAATTGTCCAAGATAAATTTAAAGAAATTCTTGGGTTAAAAAAAATCAAGCCTGAAAACAAGGATCGTGTCCAACAAATTTTCTTTGAAGTATTTCCAAAGGAATCTCTAAAACACGATCTATTGGAAAAAGGATTTGGGGCTCTTGATAGACGTTCGTTTGATGAGATTAAAGAGCTTATTGATTTGCTTACAGATAGAGAATTAAATGAGGTATTGCTTAAAGAAGATTCTCTCAATCCCGATAATAAAGATGCGCTCCCCCTTATCTCAACTGCGATTATGGATATTTCAGATCCAGCAAAAGCATTGTCTATTGTACAAGAATTACACGCTCGAGGTATCGAGCTCAATAGCAAAGCTGTAGAACATGGTGAAGCATCTACCCTTTACGAATTAGCACTTAGAAAAAACTATCGAGAGGTTGCAGAATTCATCGCCGCAGAATTGGGATTTCCACCCAATGCAAATGTTTCTACCGATGCCGAATTACAGAGAATCAATTTGATGTTGGATAGATTAAATGATGCAAAAACAGAAGCTGAAGAAGAAAGAATATTTAAAGATATAAATGACCTCACTGAAGAAGGCAAACTCAATAATGTTTTCAGCTTAACAACCAAAGATGGCTCTGTTGAAAACCACACTTTGTTAACAGCAATTTATACGACTTTGGATGATGATGAAAAGAAATGGAAATACGTTTCTTATTTAATCGAAAAAGGTGCGGATTTAAATATGAAAATTGGTGAACCAAAAGAATCAATCGGAGCTTTACTTTGCCGAGATTTTATTGATGAATTTGCTTCTTTTTCCCCCACTCAAATCTCAAATAATGTGGACATATTTGGTGAATACCATGCGGATGGCGAAGCTGGTTTAAAATTTGAGCTTCTTGAAAAAGCCATTCATGATCAAGGAGATAGGAAATGGGATATCATTTCTCGCCTGTTTGATAGAAATGTAGATTTAAATAGAGAAATCGGACCTGAGGATTCTAAGGAAAAAATTGGCCATTTAGTTTTGAAAGATCTTGTTTCTGAAATTGACAATATTCCCACGGCTCAGATTTTAAGCATGATCCAAGATTTAAAAAACTATAATCTCATTAATTTGCCTGTTCAAATCCAAGATGAAAAAAACATCCTCATAACAACATTATTAGTTGAAGCTAACAAAAAATTAAATAAAGATGGGAAATCAATTGTCGTTAAAACCTTACTTGAGAAGGGAGCAGATCCAGCTTTTCGACCTATTATTGTAAGTCCTTTGACTGGTGTAAATACTCAACGTTCCGATCAAATTCCGTAGGATAGAGGGGGATTACTCCATAAATTGTTCGACAAATTCCGATTGCATCACGTTTAGGATTTCACTTGTACTGAATCCTTTACGAATTAATGATGCAATGGCCTTTTGTCGTTGAGAATAGTCGGAAAGGTTTCGTTTAATGGCTTGTCGATCTAATAAAAGTTGAATTTGTTTTTTACGGTCATCTGCACCGTAAAGAGATTCAAATAGATCAGGCAAGCCTTCAATTACAACCCCCTTAGCCTTCAGCTTCTGCGCAATGATGTGGGGCCCCCATTTCTTAGCCGCTTGCGACTTGATCCAACGCTCGCCATGGGATTGATCATCTAGATACCCTTTTTGAGTCATCTCATCAATTAGGCGTGTAATGGTGTGATCACTGACTAGAACTTTCAGTAAAGATTGTCGCAATTCTTGAGTAAAGTAACTTCTGACAGCCAATTTTCGCAAAACATACTGTTTAGTTGCCTGGTATTCCATTTCATAAAATTGTTCTTCAAAAAGGGAAGCCGCTAAACACTCTTGCGGAAGAGAGGGTTTGTGCCCCCAAATGGAGGTATGAATAGACTTCCATTCTTCTTCATCTATCGAAACAATTAAATGGCTTTTTTTGGCACTTGGAAAACATGTTATTTTCATCATGGCTAGGCTGTCCCTTCATTTTTACCCACCAGTATTTTTTTAACTCCCCGATTTGCGACTCTTATTCCTTTTGAACTAACGCCTTTCACTAAAGTTTCATTAAAATCAAAATCCATTTTAGAAACTTTTTGTTTCAATTTAGGAATAAATTGTATCTCTAACTTCACATTAGGTTGTGTCGAAATAAATTGCAATTCTAAGTCTTCATCAAAATAGCGGTAAATTTTATCTAAGATAAATTGGGAAATGATAAAACGTTTTGCAAAACAAAAATGCGATTTCGGATCTTTAACCAATACACTAATCACCGTTTTTTTATCTGCACATCCCACATACACAACCTTTTTATGGTCTGTTTGAAGGTATTGCTTTTCCGGAATATTAATGACTGTATATGTTCCGTCATCAAAAAGAATTAACACCTTATCAAAATTGGTGCATTCAAATGAAAGCTTCCCTGTTACTTTAGTCCCTAAAAACCCAGTACTTGGATCAAAACCCACTGTCATTTTCCGCGTTGCAATTGCTCGCATATTAATTTCTTCAATCGACGTGATTTCCGTGCGACGCGGGTAATCTTTTGCATATTTTGTCAAAAGCCCCCTTAAGTAATGGATTGTAAACTTCTTGACGTTCTTTAAATGCTTTTCAACTTCAATCAATTGTTTGTCAATGGCATGAATTTCTGATAGATTTTTTTCTAAATCAAATTTAGAAATTCTTCTGATTGGAATGCTTAGCAAGCCTTCTCTATCATCATAATGTGGAATGCGCGTTAGCTGATCATGAAAGGGCATGAGTCCTTTTTCGATGATTTCATGCACTTTTTCATAGGAAGTGGCATTCTCGATATTCTTATAAAGACGATTCTCAATGAAAATTTGCTCGAGTGTTTTAGCAAAGATTTTTTCTTTAAATCTATCTCGTTCAAGCTCTAACTCAATACGAAGATATTCTTGTAATTTTTCAGCATGTAATTTCAAAATAGAGTCAACATCTGTCTCCCATGGCAGATCATCTTTGATCACCACAATTTGGGAATGAATGGCCACTTCACATTCGGTATAGGCATAGAGCGCTTGAATCAATTCTTCGGCATATTGTCCACGCGGAAGCTTGATTTCAATTTCCACTTTTTCTGCTGTGTAATCATTGATCGCATCGATTTTGATTTTTCCCCGCTTAGCCGCTTCATCGATGGAACGGATCAAGGATTCAGTGGTCGTGCCATAACAGATTTCCGTGATCACTAATGTTTTTGGATCACGAACTTCAATCTTTGCACGTAATTTAACCTTGCCACGCCCTTGATTATAATCAGAGGCATCCATGATTCCTCCGGTGGGGAAATCTGGGAAAACAGAAAACTCACGATCCTCTAAAATGGCGATTTCGGCTTCTAAGAGCTCCTCAAAATTATGTGGGAGAATTGAGGTGGACATTCCCACGGCAATTCCTGTCGCGCCTTGCATAAGCAAAAGAGGGATTTTTGCGGGCAGAACGATGGGCTCTTGGTGCCTTCCATCGTAAGATGGTGCATAAGCGGTCAGATCTGGATTAAACAGTGTTTCCTTGGCAAGCGCAGCAAGGCGTGTTTCAATGTAACGCGCTGCGGCTGCTGGGTCGCCTGTAAAAATATTCCCAAAGTTTCCTTGCTGGTCTAGAAGATAACCCCGGTTGGCCATATTGACAAGAGCTTCTGTAATGGGAGCATCACCGTGGGGGTGATAAGCCATCGTCTGACCAGCAACATTGGCGACTTTATGTAGCTTCCCATCATCCATAGACCATAGAGTATGCAGGATACGTCTTTGTACAGGTTTTAATCCATCGATAACATGCGGGATTGCTCTATCTAAGATGACGTAAGATGCGTACTTAAGATAGTGAATCTGCATTAATTGCTTAACATCTTCCATACATTATCCTGCTGTGCGAGCAGCCTCCAGAGTCGGTTCTAATTCGTTGATCAGATTTTCCATGATGAACTGTTTTCGTTTAGGTGTATTTTTACCCATATAAAAATCAAGGGTTGTCTTGATGTCAGAAAACAAACTGATGGTGACTGGAATCAAACGAATATCTTTTCCTATAAATTGCTTAAATTCGTTTGGAGAAATCTCTCCAAGACCTTTGAAACGTGTGACTTCAATCCCTTTTTTCAACTGTTTAATCGCCTTGTCCCGTTCTTCTTCAGAATAGCAATAAAGCGTTTTTTCCCGATTACGCACCTTAAACAAGGGCGTTTCGAGAATAAAAAGATGTCCATTTAAAACAAGCCCTTCAAAATAGGTCAAGAAAAAGGTGATCAATAAATTGCGAATGTGCATTCCATCCACGTCAGCATCTGTAGCTAGAATCACTTTTTGATAACGGAGATTTTCAATATCATCCTCGATATTCAAAGCACTCATTAGATTGAACATTTCTTCATTTTTGTAGAGCTGATCAATCTTCATTCCGTGAACATTTAAAGGCTTTCCTCGTAAAGAAAAAACAGCTTGCGTTAGCGGATCTCTTGATGCCACAATCGAAGCACTTGCAGAGTCCCCTTCTGTCAAGAAAATCATCGTTTTTTCCCCAACGTCCGCTTTATCCTGCGCATGGTATTTGCAATCGCGCAGCTTTGGGATTTTAAAAGAAATTTTCTTTTGCTTTTCTTTGGCTTCTTTTTTTACCGCTGCAAGTTCTTTGCGCAATTTTTCGTTAAAAACGATCCGCTCAATGATGCTATTGGCCGTCGAGGGATTTTTATAAAGCATGTTGACAACAGCATCTTTGACTTCTTGGACAAGTGGCCCTCTCAATTCTGTGTTGCCGAGCTTGTTTTTTGTCTGAGATTCAAAAACAGGGTCTTTGATCCTGACTGCAACCGTTCCCACAATCCCTTCTCGTAAATCCACACCTTGGAAGTTCTTTTTAGAGTATTCATTCACCCCTTTCAAAATCCCTTCTCTAAAAGCAGATAAGTGGGTTCCTCCATCGGAAGTATACTGCCCGTTTACGAAAGAGAAATAGCTTTCCCCATAGCTTTGTGTGTGTAAAAAAGCAAATTCCAGAAGCTTTCCACGATAATATAGAGGTTCGTATAAACGATCTTCGGTGACTTCTTCGTTTAATAAATCGAGTAGACCGTTTTCAGAATAAATATCCTGCCCATTATATTCTAAAATGAGCCCTGTATTTAAATAGGCATAATGCCATAGCCGTTTCTGAATATATTCGGGCTCAAATCGGTATTTCTTGAAAATTTCTTTATCGGGGATAAATTCGACATATGTCCCATCGGGCTCGCTTGTTTTTTGAGATTTCTCTCTGATAAGCTTCCCTTGAGAAAATACGGCTTCCATAGACTTGCCTTCTCGGTGGCTTCGAACTAAAAAGTGACTGGATAAAGCGTTGACAGCTTTTGTTCCCACACCATTAAGACCAACGGAAAATTGGAAAACATCGTCATTATACTTGGCGCCTGTATTGATTTGACTGACGCAATCAATCACTTTTCCAAGGGGAATTCCCCGCCCAAAGTCCCGTACAGAAATTAACCCTTGCTCAGGATCTACACCAATAATGATCCGATTCCCATGCTTCATAATGAATTCATCGACGCTGTTATCGATGACTTCTTTTACCATAATGTAAATTCCATCGTCCGGATGAGATCCGTCACCTAGACGTCCAATATACATCCCGGAACGCAAACGGATATGTTCTAAGGCTCCGAGAGTTTTTACACTGCTTTCATCATATTTTTTTGCCATGATTCAAACTCTACTGCTATATAAAATAAAGAAACGTGCAGAATATAATAAACGGAATTCAGAATCCAGATATGATTCATTTATCGAGGAGAATCCATGAGCCAAAGCTCTCTATTTGCGAATAAAAATGTTCTCATCACCGGTGGTACAGGTAGCTTTGGACGCACCTTTGCCAAAAACCTTATAGAAGAAAATTTATGCAATAAAGTGATCATTTTTAGTCGAGATGAGTGGAAACAATGGGAGATGAAACAATCGAGCCCCCTCTTTGCCCATCCTAAAATGCGTTATTTTTTAGGCGATATCCGCGATAAGGAACGTTTGCGCAGGGCGTTTAACGAAGTCCATTTTGTGATTCATGCGGCTGCACTAAAACAGGTCCCAGCGGCAGAATATAATCCTTCTGAGTTTATCAATACGAATGTATTGGGGGCAATGAATGTGATTGATGCGGCGATTGATTGCAATGTTGAAAAAGTGATTGCGCTATCCACAGATAAAGCTGTGAATCCCGTTAACCTTTATGGCGCCACTAAGTTATGCTCGGACAAACTTTTTGTCGCAGGCAATAGCTATGTGGGTGCAAAAGGAGCACCAAGATTTTCGGTCGTTCGTTATGGCAATGTACTAGGAAGTCGGGGAAGCTTGATTCCTTTCTGGAGAAAACTGATCGAAGAGGGTTGCACCTCCCTCCCTTTGACAGATCCTCGAATGACCCGCTTTTGGATCACTTTAGATGAAACAGTTTCTTTTGTGCGATTCTGCTTTACCAAAATGCATGGCGGGGAAATTTTCGTCCCTAAAATCCCCAGCATGAAGATCATTGAATTAGCAGAAGCTATGGCTCCAGGATTAGCCCTTACCCACACGGGGATTCGAGAGGGTGAAAAATTGCATGAGCTGATGATCAGCACAGAAGATGCCCGCCATACTTTTGAGTTTGAAAATCACTATGCGATCATCCCTGAAATTTATCGAAATTACCCTGCACTCGTTGCAAAATATCAGCAAGGCAGCCTAAATGAAGCCTTACCGGATGAATTTTGTTATGCTTCTAATACGAACACACAGTGGCTTTCGAAAGATAAGCTCCAGGATTTACTAAAAACTATTTTGTAAAGCTCACTTCTGCAAAATAGATTGCAGACTTTTCTTCGTGGGATGAGTAATAACTCACATAAAGTTTTCCCTCTCGAAAAACCATGCCGGGGTAGCTATTGTCTCCCCCGCTCGGGAAAACCAACATAGGCTGAAAGTCTTTTAAAGTCATGCTAGCTAGAACTGTCGTTCTTTCTTTAGTCTCTTTATCAATCTCTTTAACTAATCTAGCTGCAGACCACATTTGATCATTTGGAAAGACTAAAAAATTAGGCCCACCAATGCGATAATCGCTTTCCTTCCATTTCCATTTCTTATACGGAGGTAACGCGTGTCCGATCCATCCATTACCATCTCGCCGCATCAAAGCGACCATCGTGTCATTCGAAAGAAAGCGTAAAGTGGATTCTGAAGGAAAACTTGAAACATCTAACTGAGAAACTAACTGAAAATGGATTCCATCCTGAGTTTTGAAAAGTTTGACTTCCCAAGGTTGATCTAAATCTTCTAAATCGGTTAAGTGATAAGAAATGCCATAACCAATTCCTTTATGCCAGGTCACTCTCCAGATCCATTCCTCTTCTATTCCAGTGGACTGAATGGGATCCCAATGAACGCCATCTTTAGAAAAAGTTGCATAAGAACGATAGGCAATTAATTTTTCCCCTTGGTAAATGGATCCTCCCATAATTAGATACAAACGTCCATCTGGCATTAAGCCAAAATGCGGGTCACGTAGATCGATCCCTTTCAATTGCAAAATGCTAGCCGTTATCCACTGTTCTCCATTTGCACTTGTCAGAATCCGAATCGTTCCATCCACTCCCGCCGCATGACTATCAGATTCTCTAAAAACACAAAAAAAACGTCCTTGAAAATCAATCAGATCTGTAAGAGCATTATGAAGGCTTTGATCCCAAATCTTTCTCAAAGCAATAATGTGTGGTTTTGAAACTTTTTTTTTCTTAGATTTTGCCATAATGTCTGCATCTAGCCCCCATTTTCATTGACTCCACAGTACACATTCCCTCAAAAATTGCCAATTTTGATCAAAGAAGTAGCAAGAATAAGATGTTTTATCTATAAACTTTACTTTTGGAAGATCGCACATAAATGATATTGATCGGGGGTTCTCATATGCGTGTCGGGGTTGTTGGAATTAATCATAAATTAGGTGACCTAAAATTAAGGGAATCATTAGCAAAAGTATGCCATCGCCGCTTTGGTTTTTTGCCCTCCTCATATGACCTTGGTTCTTTCGTTCTTCTTTCCACCTGCAACCGTACTGAGGTGTATTTTTTTGCCGAAGATTTAGCTGCCACACACTCATATCTCCTAAATGTCCTGAAAGGAGAATTAGAAGAAACGGAAGAAAATTTTGATCAGAAATTATATTCTTATTTTAACGCAGATTGTTTTTTACATCTTGTCAGAGTAACAACAGGATTGGATAGCGCCATTTTGGCTGAAACAGAAATTCAAGGCCAAGTCAAACAAGCTTATGAATCTGCCTGTGCTATAGAAAACCTCCCTTTTGAACTCCATTATCTTTTTCAAAAAGCCCTTAAAATCGGAAAAGATTTTCGTTCGCTCTATTCATTGGGAAGAGGAATTCCTGATTTAGAGCATGCGGTGTTTAACATCGGCCAATCCAAACTACAACAACCCGAACAAGCCAAAGTTTTATTTATTGGAGCCTCCGAGATCAATCAAAAGATTTTAAAATATTTGAAGCACAAAAACGTGCAAAATATTTCTTTATGCAATCGCTCACTAGACGTCGCTCAAACACTCGCAAAAGAACATCAAATTGATATTCTAAATTGGGAAGAAATTACCAAATGGTCCAATTTTGATTGGATTATCTTGGGCACAAAATGTCCTGAACATTTATTAACGCAGCAGGATCTCTACAAAAAAAATATCAGTCATAAGCTTGTGATAGATCTTTCGGTGCCTCGAAATGTGGAACCAAAACTCGCTAGGGATCCCCGTATTACTCTTTTGAATATCGATCATATCAACCGCATATTGAAAGGACGAAAAAAGCAAATACATCATCTTCTCGCTTCGGCAGAACAATTTTTAGAAACAACGGCTTTACGCCAAATTGCTCTTTTTCAGGAAAAGGAACAGCATCGCCTCAGACTTGTAGCAGTAAACTCATGAAGCATTGATAAAATCTTGAACTCAATCAAAAACACACGGTAAGACTTATGCTGAAGTGAAATATTTGCTTAGAAATCAATTATATTTAAAAATAAATATCGACTAGCATTCCCCAAATTTAATCGCTGCTGCAATCTCCTCTTTCTCAACTAACACATTAAAAGAAAATTATGACCAAGCGGTAAGTAACATAATCTTATAAATACTTACAGGAATTTCATAAAAAACATCAAAAATAATTTAAAGTCTTATCAGATCTATCATGACATTTAAAAAAAGCCGAATTGCATAACATCATCTATATTTATTAAACTAAAATTTGGCATCATTATTTTAGTTTAATTCTCTCTCGAAGCTCGACAGTTCTTCGGCGAAGAAGGATTAAAGCGACTTACATCAAAAAAAATATTCACGACCTTTTTTCTTGCCATTCCCTTTTCATTCAGCCATACTGCATACCCAAAACAAGAATTTTATTAGCTCTGGTTATTAGATATGGATTTAGCAGTTACATCTTCGCAAAACACTCAAGATCAAAAAGTTTCACCCATGATGGTGCAATGGCAAACCTGCAAAGAACAAGCCGGTTCAGCCATTTTGCTGTTTCGAATGGGAGATTTCTACGAAGCATTTTACGAAGACGCAGCCCTTTTAGCAAAAGAAGCGGATCTTACCTTGACTCGTCGGCAAGGCATCCCTATGAGTGGTGTCCCCCATCACTCGAGCGAAGCTTATATCGACAAACTCGTTTCCAAAGGATATCGAGTCGCGATTGCCGAACAGGTGGAATCCGCTAAAGAAACAAAAGGATTAGTGAAGAGAGAAATTGTCAGAGTGGTAACACCTGGCACAGTGATTACCTCTTCTCTTTTAGCGGAAAACACAAACAATTTCTTTGCATCCATTATCCAAGTTGGCGCCTTATATGGTTTAGCTTTTCTCGATTTGACAACTTCAGAATTCAGAGTAATTGAATTTGAACACGAACAAGAATTGCTCAATGAAGTCTGCCGCCTTAACCCTGCCGAATTCCTAACTTCTCAAAAATTTGCCAATAAACATCCCCTCTTTTTTGAGGAGATCCGCAAAAACAACCAAGTCCTTGTCAATACACACGACGATTGGCATTTCGAACACCAAGTCACTTATAATTTCTTGATTCAACATTTCAAAGTGCATTCTCTGGATGGATTTGGTCTTAAAGGGATGGTACCGGGTGTGCATGCGGCTGGAGCCCTGCTTCAATATTTACAAAGCGAACTCAGTTTACCCATTGAACATATCACAGATATTCAACCTTACACGACTTCTCAATATCTTTCTTTAGATCGCATGACGCTGCGCCACCTTGAATTGATTGATCCATTAAACCATGGAAGTCGAAAAAATACGCTTTTAGGCGTGTTAGATCACAGCAATACCCCCATGGGAGCTCGTCTTTTGCGCCAGTGGATTAAACAACCACTTCTCTCTATCCCTGAGATTCACCAGCGACAAGAAGCCGTGCAAGCTTTTTATGATACACCGTCTCTCATGCAACGAATTGGTGCAGTCCTTGAACAGGTCAGAGATTTAGAGCGTTTAATGATGCGCATTAGTTCGGGTTACGCAACGCCGAGAGATCTGGTTGCTTTACGTTTTTCTATGGAACCTCTGCCCGAAATTAAAACTCTTCTGCTCACCTTAGCAAGCCAATCGGCGTTATTAGCCACAGAAGCTCAGCGGATCGATTTCCTACCAGAAATGACACGCTTAATTGCTAATGCCTTGGTAGATGACCCTCCAGTAAAAATCACAGAAGGGAAAATCTTCCGGGATGGCTACCACCCAGAACTTGACGAACTTCGGGAAATCAGCCGAGACAGTAAGTCCTGGATCGCACGTTATCAAACGCAGATTCGAGATGAAACAGGATTAAAAAGCCTTAAAGTCGGCTTTAATCGGATGTTTGGCTATTATATCGAAGTCAGCAAAGGGCAAGCAGAAAAAATGCCTGACTCATTCCAAAGACGACAAACATTGGTCAATGCCGAACGATTCATCACTCCGGAACTGAAAAATTATGAAGCCAAAGTTTTGAATGCAGAAGAACGGATCAGCGCGATTGAAAATGAGCTTTTCCAAACGCTTCGACAACAAATTGGACAATTTTCTAAGCAAGTCCTCACAACGGCTCAGGCTTTAGCACGAATCGATTGCTTGCGTTCTCTAGGAGAAGCTGCACGTACAAACCAATACATCCGCCCTCTAGTCGATGATTCGGCCCATTTGAAAATTGTGGATGGACGTCACCCTGTAATTGAAGCTGCACATGCGGGAGAAAAATTTATTCCGAATGACACATTGCTCGATGGTTCAGATAATCGTCTCTTGCTCATTACGGGCCCTAACATGGCGGGAAAGTCTACTTATATTCGGCAGGTGGCTTTGATCACCATCATGGCTCAAATGGGATCTTTTATTCCTGCTAAAGAAGCACATGTTGGGCTAATTGACAAGGTTTTCACTCGTATTGGAGCCAGCGATGATCTTTCCAGAGGGCAATCCACGTTCATGGTGGAAATGGTAGAAACAGCCAATATTCTACACAATGCGACCTCACGCTCTCTCGTTATCTTAGACGAAATTGGACGTGGGACAAGCACTTATGATGGTATTTCAATCGCTTGGTCCGTAGCAGAACACCTTCTTATTACGGAAGGGAAAATGGCTAAAACATTATTTGCCACCCACTATTGGGAATTGACAAAACTAGAAGAGAAAATTCCTGGGGCTGTCAACTACAATGTGGCTGTACAAGAAAATGCAGATAACATAATCTTTTTACGCAAAATCATAAAAGGTGGTACGGACAAAAGTTATGGCATTCACGTTGGCAGGTTAGCGGGACTCCCTCCCTCTGTGATTACGCGAGCAAAGGAAATTTTGGTGCATCTCGAAGAAAATGCCAACCAAAAAAGCGTTTTTGAACCGTCTAAGCCAAAAAGACAGCCAGCAAAGAAAAAACCGATTTCCAATGCCTTTCAACTGACTTTTTTTGGATAATCTAAATCAGAAGGAATAACAGTGCCGGGACTTATCGCATTAGATATTGATGGAACAGTGACAGATTTTGGGGGTGTCATTCCTCCAGAAGTGGTTGCCTATCTATCTGAATTAGTCTCGGATGGCTGGAATGTGGTTTTCATTACGGGAAGAACTTTTACAGATGGGTTCAAAATTTTGCAACCGCTTTCCTTTCCCTATTATTTTGCGGTACAAAATGGGGCGATCACCCTCAGAATGCCTCAACAAGAAGTTGTTGCAAAACATACGCTCGGCACAGACGTTTTCCCCGCGATGGAAAATATCTGTAAGGATGAACCGAGCGATTTTGTCATTTTTGCGGGATTTGAACACCAAGATTGTTGTTATTACCGCTCTCACTGTTTCTCTAAGGAATTACTTGAATACTTGAAAGCACGATCGGATGCCTTCAATTCCATTTGGTATGATGTCGAATCCTTTGACAACCTCACACTTGCCAACTTTCCATCGCTAAAATGTTTTGGACAGGTTGAATCTGCCTCTAGAATTTCTTATCGGATCGAAAATGAAATTGGATTGCATGCGCCTTTAATTAAGGATCCTTTTCAAAATGGGTATTATGTTGTGCAAGCCACACATGCTTCTGTGAACAAAGGATCCGCCTTGCGGGACCTTAAACAAAGACTTCGAGTTCAAACACCTGTCATTGCAGCGGGAGATGACAACAACGATATAAGTATGCTAGAGGAAGCCGACATTCGCATCATCATGGTTACTGCACCCGACCATTTACTACAAACTGCCACCATCATCGCTCCGCCTGCTCGTGAAAAAGGAATTATTCAAGGACTTCAAAAAGCTTTAAATTTGATTTAACTTTAAACAAGAGGGCCTCATCATGCTTGATACATGGACATACCCCATTACAACTGTCGGTGGACTTGTCGTCGCCTCCGACGGAGACGTTTTACTACTTTATTCCTCCAAATGGAATGATTGCTACACAACCCCTGGAGGGAAAGTTGAATTAGGTGAATCTAGAGAAGCCGCATTCATTCGAGAAGTCAAAGAAGAAACAGGGCTTGATGTAACGAATATTCGCTTTATTTCGACGCAAGAATCGATCTACTCCCCCGAGTTTAAAGAAAAAAAACACTTCATCATGAACGATTTCGTAGCAGATTTAGCACCAGGCTATTCAAAAGACGATGTTGTTTTAAATTATGAAGCTGAAAATTACCTCTGGGTTTCTCTAGAAGAAGCCAAAAAACTTCCTCTCAATCGAGAAGCTTATTTCCTACTCAATCAATATGAGCGATCTTTGCAATCTAAGCCGCACTATGGATTGATTGGCTTTGAAAATCATCAAATCCCTTGCATCATTGGTATTCTTCCACACGAGCGCGTCAATACACAATCTATCTATGTAGATCTGAAAGTGGAAGCTGATTTTAATAAATGTTCCAATTCTGATGATATTACAGATACGGTTGATTATGTTGCCTTGGCCAACATTTGTTCCGAATTTGCTCAAGAAAAAGGGTACATGCTGATTGAAAAGTATGCGCATGATGTGCTTCAAAAGCTATTGCGAGATTATCCAATCAATTGGGCGTGGATTAAGGTCAAAAAGCCTGAAGCCCTAGGATCAGCAGATTTTACGACTGTTGAACTCAAACTGTGCCGAACAGAGTTATAACATGGGCTGGATTCTTGTCACGGGAGCTGCCAAAAGGTTAGGTGCAGAGATTTGTCGCAAATTAGCGCAACAAAAACGAGCTGTTGTCATTCATTACAAGACCAGCCATGAAGAAGCGTTGCAAACGGCCGAAACCTGCAGGCGACTCGGAGGACAAGCTGAAGTGATTCAGGGTGATTTTTCTTCCACTGAATCTCTTCAAGAGTTTATTTCCAACTATCAACAGCGCTTTCTCGATACGGAAGGTTTGGTCAATAATGTCGGCAATTATTTGATTAAGTCTGCTCTAGATACCTCCCTACAAGAATGGAATGCTCTCTTTCTCACTAATTTAACTGTGCCTTTTTTAATCACACGTGAACTTATGCCAAGCATTAAAAAGCACCAAGGTGCCATTATCAATATTGGAACTGCTGGCACGCTTTCTTTTTCAAGTAATAGTTACTCTTCTATTTATCATTTAACTAAAACATCCCTCTGGATGCTGACAAAAAATTTAGCCAAAGAACTCGCTCCAGATTTGGTAAGAGTAAACATGGTTTCACCAGGGCAGTTGGATAATTCTATCGATCCTTTACATTACTCAAAATTGCCGATGAAGCGCTATGGATTCCCTTCTGAAGTTGCTGAGGTTGTCTCCTTCTTAATGAAAAAAGAAAATTCTTATATCACGGGTCAAAATATTGAAGTTACAGGCGGTTTGCATGTTTAAGCAATTTCAAACAAAAGAAGAATCTCTGCGATACTTAATCGAACAAGCCGTCGCAAAAGGAAGAAGCTTGCAGAGTCCACAAACAGGATTCGTGCATTATTTTTATCATGCTCAAGAAGCAATGCATCAAACCATTCCCATTGTGGAAAACGGCTACTTTATTTTGGCCTTGATGCGTACTAAAACAATTGAAAACATTAAAGAAGCAAAAGAACTGCTCGATCGAATTCTCATCTTTCAAAATCAATCGGGTAATTTCCCTATCTACTTGCATGAATTCCCAAACTGTAAAGATCGCTACCTCGGAGCTCATCTTCTACCTATTTTCTATTGGATTTTAAAAGACTTTCACACCATTCTCGGACAAGACTTAAAAAATCGATTAATTGAAAGCACGACGGCGTTAGCTCTTTACACTTTAGTTGCACATGAAGAGAAGCCTGGCCCTTATCACCTATCCTTAAAATGTGCTGCAGCCTGGATTGCACTGGGTGAATGGCTTAACTTACCGCATTTAGAAGATGCCGGTAATCAACTTTTAGAAACATTGAGACTTAAAGGAATAACGCAAGCATGGGGAGACCCCCATTATCTCGGCGAAATCTTAGCTAGCCTGCAAATGGTCTATCCAGAAATTGCATCCTCTCCTTGGGATTTTCTCTGGCATTACATCTTAGAAACTTGGCATTCTTCAACTGCATGCTATACAGGACCTGCAAGAAGGGTCTACCAAGCGGGATTTCAACCTCAAGGTAGCTTATACGATCTCTATTTGGGATACTTTGAAACGCACTTTTCGCAAAGACAAACGGACGGTTATCCTTACGAGCTACTTGCCTCTCTTATTCAACCTTCAGAAGACGTTTTTATTCCGACTTCCCACCTAACAAAAAATGGGTTATTTCATCAACAGCATTGGATGATGGTCAAAGAAGAAAACTACACTTATTGTTTTCTTGAAAAAGATAAAGCCTTGGATCCATCTCAACATAAAGGCTATCACCTCTTCCGCTTACTATGGGGAGCCCCTTCACATGTGCATAGTTTTGTTTTCCAAGAAACTAAATCTTTAGCTGATATTGTCTGCATTGCACAAAAAGAACATGTTGAACTTGACTTGATTCTTGAAGGCCCTCCTCCTGAAGACAACGGGGATCTTGAAGGAGAGATTAACTTCTTTGTCGACTTGCATGAAGGCCTTAAGGTTCTTGTCGATAATGTTCCGGCAACAACTTTTCAGATAGAGAATACGTTACAGCTCAAAAGTCCTCTCCTCTCCCTCTCCATCCAATTTCAATTGATGGAAGGCGAAGGCTCGTTCTTTGGCCACCTGTTAAGGGGTAATCGCCCAGCGCAAATTTTAAATAAAGGGGCTCAACGTTATGAGGCTTATGATTCACAGATTGCTATCCGAACGATTAAAAGATCCGAAAAATGCCGTATTAAAGTGCTGATTGACATCCTGAAATAAGAGCCATGCCTAGATCTTATCTGCTGATTTTCTCCATTCTTGTGATATTTACAACATCATGCTGTAAACCAGTTTCTGAGGAATATGGCTATTTTTATAGCCATTTAAATACGTTTACAAAACCTGATCTCTTTTTTAGAGAGTCCCCTTATTTCTTAGTCATTCTTGTCAATGCGCGCCACTTAGATTACACCGATAATAGATCTTTTTTGCGAACTTTGGCGAAGCATCCAAGTGATGGAAGCAAAAATAGCGACGTCGGCCATGCGTGGATTTGTCTACGAGGAATCATTGACGGGGAATATGTGGAAATCGAAGGAGGGCATACCGGTGAAACGGGCTTAACCCAAGCGAGATATTTTGATGGAATGATGGATCTTGTAGAAAAAGGATCTCCAAATCCTGTTCGTTATTTGTGGGAAATGCAGCATGATGGTTTCTTCCAAAATGGCTCAGGAGGGCATCAACCCACTTTTGCAGCCAAAATAGATCTTACGGAAGAACAATTTCACACCATTCTCACTTTTATCGAGACATATCCCTACCAGGACTATGCCATTACCAAAAATCAGTGCTCTTCTTTTGTCGCTCAAGTGGCAGCTTTAGCGGATTGGGAAATTCCTTGTGAAGTCACACTTTCAATCGATCCTCACCTTCAGATTGGTCCTGATTTGATTCCCCTATGGACCGATCCTCGCTATGCATATCTCACCATTTCAAGCCCTGATATGGTTGAAAAGAGTTTGATGAAAGCGGTGGCAACAAAGCAAGCTCAAGATGCTCGAAAGTGGTACTTATGCACCCATCCTCAAAGCTCTCAAGCTTACTTTTCTCAACTCATCGAAAGCATTCAATTAGCTCCGCAAAGAGTCCAACGGCTACTTTTATTTCGTTAAACAGTGGCTTCGGAGGTTTGGTTCAATGCCACACTATCCACGGCAATCCCCATTGCATGCATCCCATTGTCTACATGAATGGTCTCTCCCGTAATAGCAGAAGCCAAAGGAGACAATAAAAATGCAGCCACATTCCCCACTTCAATCGGCGTTAGATCTTTTTGTAGAGGTGCATTGGCTTCTGAATATTCGATCATTTTTTCGACGAAACCAATTGCTTTTGCAGCACGACTACGCAAAGGCCCAGCAGAGATCGTATTTACGCGGATATTCCATTTGCGTCCCGCTTCCCATGCTAATGTACGCGTATCGCTTTCAAGAGCCGCTTTAGCTGAGCTCATTCCTCCACCATATCCTGGAATAGCCTTTTCAGAAGCAATATATGTCAGAGAAAGAGTACTCCCCCCTGCATTCATGATAGGTCCTAAATGAGCTAAAAGGCTAATAAAGGAGTATGTTGAAGCACTTAAAGAAGCGAGATATCCTTGTCTGGATGTTTCCAAAAGGGGTTTTTGTACTTCAGGACCATTCGCTAGGGAATGAACAAAATAATCGATCTTTCCAAAATCTTGGCCGATTTGCAAAACAACATCTTGAATGGTAAAAGCATCGCATGATTTATAACGCTTATTTTCTTTTATCTCTTCAGGCACATCTTCCATCTTGTCAAAAGCAGCATCTAAAGGATAAATTTTTGCAAATTGCATCAAAGAGCCATCTGACAAAACGCGAGATTTATCAAATTTGCCACTCTCTAAACCCGTTTGAAAAATCTTCATGAGGGGCGTCCATGTTCCGACAATAATCTCTGCTCCGGCTTCCGCCAATGTTTTTGCAATGGACCAACCAAAACCTTGGTCATCGCCAATTCCTGCTATAAAAGCTTTTTTTCCTTTGAGGTCTATTTTAAGCATAAATTCTCCTTCAAGTTTGAAAAACTAAAAAAGCCATTATATCAAAGGTAGGGATTTAATCCTCTCACAATCAGCGCTGCAAGATAGCGTGCTCAAGCAACCAATCTCTGTAGTTATTTACTGCTGCTTGATCAATCTGCTGAGACTTAGCCAAGATCGGATAGGTCAGTTCCCATGCCTCTCGTTCCCACTCTCGCGCTTTATCGCCCTTATCTGGATTCGCTTTAAGATACATTTCAAATGCTTCTTTTGGATTTTGTTGACAATAGGTGATTGCCTCTTGCATAGCAGCTTGAAATTTCTTTACAAATTCGGAGGAAGCCTGAATAGAATCCTCTTTCGCAATCATCACGAGTTCTTGGTGAGGTGGAATTCCCAAATCGCTCATTTTAAAAAACTCCGTTTCAATGCCCAATGAGCGCAGATGGGGCACTTCGATGTTCCAATAAGCATCATACACAGCATCGACCCGTTTGATTGCGAGCGTACTGACCAAGTCAAAACTCACGTTATGCATAGCTTTAGGGGTCAATTTTTTTTGCTTTAACAAGGTCTGCAAAGATTTAAAACTTTTTCCATCCATGCTATAACCGATAATTTTATCATTCAAATCTTCAATTGTGCGGATTCCATCATCTTTGCGATACAACAACGAATTCAGAGGTTCTTCTATCAGCACCCCAATCATCGCGATTTTAGCCCCCTTTTGGATAGCCTGTAGAGTCTCCACCATGTAATAGACCGCGAGATCAGCTTGTCCTGACATCAAATAGCTCACGCTATCGCTCGGATCATGTAGCTTCAAAATTTGAAGATCGATTCCTCTTTGCTTGAAAAAGTTTTTTTCAATGCCCACATAAAGAGCGACGTGATTGGGATTAGGCACCCAATCTAATAAAAGTCTCGTCTCTTTTATTTTTGGCGAAGGCTGACATCCAAATACAATTGTAACTAGAGCTGTCGCTGCCAAGCTATTAAAGGGTAACCGCCAAGACTTTCGATTTTTCACAGCTTTCTCTAATGCTGCCATTCCTAGATAAAGAATTGAACTAATGAACGTTAGGCAAAATAAGGCTCCAAAAGTAATTTCTAAGTCTGTTTCTCTTCTACTTTGAAGCATCAACATGCCTAAACCATTTTGTCCCCCTGCCCACTCCCCTGCAATTGCAGCTATCCCTGCAATCGCAGCTGAAATGCGAAAACCAGCAAAGATATGTGGCAGCGATGCAGGAAGTTGCAGCTTAAAGAAAAATTGCCATGGAGTAGCGTTTAACGTTTTAAAATAATCGGTTAAATGTTGTGGAGTCGACAATAGTCCCTGATAAATGTTCATGGTTAAAGGGAAAAAAATCATCAGAGCTGTGGGTAATACAATAGCTGTATAGGACCAGCCAAACCACATAACCATCAAAGGTGCAAGAGCAAACATTGGAATACATTGAATCACAATGAAAAGAGGTTGCAAAATCATGCGCATGGATTCCCAAAATGCCATCATCCAAGCCAAAGGAAATGCAACGAGCAAGGCGAGAATAAATCCACCGGCCATTTCTTTTAAAGTGATGCCTGTATGAAAAAGCAAGCGATCTGATTTTTGCCAGATGCAAAGCAAAATGCGTGATGGAGGAGGAAGAACAAAAAGAAGATCTGAAAAGAAGCGACAGCAAAATTCCCATGATCCAAGCAAGAAACAAATCGCAATGAATGGAACCCATGTTTTTTTGACCATAAGTCACCCCCTCAAATAATTACTAAAGATGTAAAAGAAAGATTTATTTTGCGTGAAATTATTGCCGATCGACTACTTCTTTGCAATAAGAGAATACGCTCTCTCGCATGATTTTTGCGCTTCAACAATGCGGTGACATTTTCACGTTGCATTTACAAAACAATATTTTTTATTGACACCAATTTTAAAATTTAATATAAACCCTCTGTTTTATTCATTTTTATTTTGAAGAGGGTGACATGAGATCTTTTCTAAATCTACTAGCCAGCCTAATTTTGCTCCTTAACCCCTTGATGGCAGAAGAAGATCTCACGCCTGAACCCTCAAACGAAGTGGTTAAAATTCCCCGCTCAACGAGGGATGACAGTGATGGCCGCATTTCTTTTGCCAACCTTTTAGGCCTGCCGAGTGGAATCGTTGCGGGGATGGTGAATGTGGTCACAGGCGATTTT